>JASFTI010000058.1:0-13334 GCA_050053635.1 Gemmatimonadales bacterium | reverse complement strand
GGTCTTCGACGTGCCGCCTCAGCGCATCGCTGAGCTCGAAATGACGAGCGGTCAGGTTGATTTTCATTTCGCCTCCGAAGCAGACTTGTTGAAGTGAACTCGACCCCGGAGGGGGCCGTCGGCGAGAAAGTCGAGGAGGAGGGTTTCGGTCTGGTCCGCGGTACCGTCCCAGCTGAACCCGGCGGCAAAGCGGACCGCACCGGCTCGTAGCCGCGCCCGCAGCTCGCCGTCCTCGGCAATCCGCTGGAGCGCCAGCGTCCAAGCTTCCACGTCATCATGGGGCACCAGGAGCCCGCTCTCGTCATGGGCGACCGATTCCCGTAGCCCCGGCGAATCGGAAGCCAGGGCCGGTGTGCCACAGGCTGCGGCCTCGACGTTGGTGATTCCCCAGCCTTCCTTAGGGGATGGGTAAACCGTCGCCCAGGCTTTGCGCAATAGGCTCACCTTATCGTCCTCCGGGATGAACCCGAGGAACTCGACACGACCAGGTGCCTTGAGCGTGGCATACTCGCGCAGCACCGACTCGTGATCACCCTTTCCGGCCAGGAGCAGCCGCGCATCGACGCCTGCTTCCGTGAGCCGGGCCATCGCGTCAATCACCGCCTCCAACCCTTTGTAGCGCTTCAAGCGTCCCACGTAGACAAAGGTCGGCCTCTCGAACTGGGCGACCGACCGGTCCGGCCTGAAACGTGAGTGATCGATGCCGGGGCGCACCACCCGCACGCCGGAGCGCGGCAGCCCCCGGGCCGCGAGATCGTCCGCAGTAGACTCCGAGATGGCCAGGAAGGGCACGTCTTCGTAAAAGTGTGGCAGCGGGCGCTCGGCCAGCCAGACGGCGGTGGCGAACGGCCAAGCGGCTTCCCGGAAGGCCGCCTCGCCGAACAGGTGCGGTACCAGCGCGACGACGGGCGCCCGAACCCAAAGCGGGCTGTAGAGTGGGATCTTGTTGATGTCTTCGAGCACCAGATCGAAGCTGCCGTCGAGCAGGTGGCGTCGGTAGTAGGCGGCGGCTCTCAACGCAAAGGTGTGGCGACCACCGACGCGGTGCACGCTCATGCCGTCGACGACGTCGCCCGCGGAGGCGCCCGGCCAGCCGGAACAGAGTAGCGACACCTGGTGCCCGCGCCGGGCGAGCCTGCCGAAGATCTCGTGCAGGTGTACCTCGGCGCCGCCCGCCTGTGGGTTTCTCCTGTCCTGCCAGTTGATCACCAGCAACCTGAAGCGGCCGCCGCTCATCGGGCATCGCCGAGTTGCTCGGGTTCCAGTTCTCGAAGCAAGGCGTCGAGCACGCCGTTGACGAAGCGCCTGCTCTCTTCGGTGCCGAACCATTCGGCCAGGCGGATGGCCTCATGGAGTGAAACGCGCAGCGGTATATCGTCGAGGTAGAGCATCTCGGCCGCAGCGATGCGGAGGATGTTGCGATCGACCGTGGCCATTCTGGAGAGCCGCCAGTGCTCGGCCAGGGCCTCGAGGCGGGAATCGATCTCTGGTAGCGCGTCGGCGATCGTCGCCAGGATCTTCTCGGTGTGCTCGCGGGCCTCGGGCTCGCCGGCGTGTTGACCGGGCGTGGAGAGCTCATCGTCGACTCGCGCGAGCGGCTCTTCGCCGCCGCGCAGTTCCCAAGCGTAGAGGACCTGCAGCGCCCGAGCTCTAGCTTTGGTCCTACTCCCCATCCAGTTGGTCAATAAGGTCGGCCGTTTCGATAGCCGCCAGCACTGCTTTCCAACCGTGGTTGCCCGCCTTGCTGCCGGCGCGCTCGAGGGCCTGCTCCATAGTATCGGCCGTGAGCAGACCGAAGGACACATAGGAATCGGAGTGGGTGGCGACGTTCGCCAACCGTGAGCTGGCCGCACTCGACAGGAAGTCGAAGTGAGGGGTCGCTCCCCGAATCAGGGCGCCCAGCACCACTATGGCGGCGTAGCGGCCGCCCGGGGCCAGCCGGGCAACGAGCGGCGCCAATTCCCATGCCCCTGGTACCCAGAAGATATCAACTTGTTCGTCGCTCGCCCCATGCTGGCGAAGGCAATCGATGGCACCCGCCAGGAGCTGTCGGGTGATCAGCTCGTTGGTTCTGCTGACGACCAGTGCGAAGCGCCGTCCCTCGGTTCGGAATCGTCCGTATCGTTCTTGCATACGCCCGTATCTCAGCCGGCCAACGGGCCGTCGGCGGGTATCATGTGACCCATCTTCTCTCGCTTGGCCCGCAGATAGCTCTCGTTATGGCGATTGGGGGTGATGGTAATCGGCACCTGTTCGGTCACCGACAGGCCGTATCCCTGGAGTCCGATGATCTTCTTGGGGTTGTTGGTCATTAACCGCATCGACTTGATGCCGAGGTCGAGCAGGACCTGGACGCCGATCCCGTAATCCCGCAGATCGGCGGGGAACCCCAGCAGTTCGTTGGCTTCGACTGTGTCGACGCCGTTTTCCTGGAGCTGATAGGCACGGATCTTGTTTAGCAGTCCGATCCCGCGCCCCTCCTGCTTCATGTAGACCAGGACACCCTGCCCCTCCTCTTGTATGCGGCGGAGGCTGGCGTGGAGCTGTTGGCCACAGTCGCAGCGCTGCGAGTGGAAGACATCGCCGGTAAGGCACTCGGAGTGCATGCGCACGAGCACATCCTCTTTGTCGGCCACCGTGCCCTTGATCAAGGCGATATGCTCGCGACCGTCCACGTCGTTCGTGTAAGCGACGACCTGGAAGTCACCGAACTCGGTGGGCAGCTTCGCCTCGGCATCGCGGTGCACGAGTCGCTCGGTCTTGAGGCGGTGGGAGATAATCTGGGCGACGGTCACGAATTTCAGGCCGTGACGTTTGGCGAAGGCATCGAGCTGCGGCCTCCGGGCCATCGTGCCGTCGGAGTTCAGGATCTCACAGATCACACCCGAGGGAGCCAGCCCGGCCATGCGTGCCAGGTCGACCGATGCCTCGGTCTGCCCCACACGTTGCAAGACGCCGCCCGGTCGTGCACGCAGTGGGAAGACGTGACCGGGGCGGCGCAAGTCTTCGGGCCGCGACTCCGGGTCGATGGCCACCTGGATCGTCTTGGCGCGGTCCCAGGCACTGATCCCGGTGGTGACCCCGTGCTTCGTGATCGCATCGACCGAGACCATGAACGCGGTCCCCTGCGGCTCGGAGGCCTGGTCTCCCATCGATGTGAGAACCAGTTGCTCGACGCGTTGGGGAGTGAGGGTCAGGCAGATGAGGCCGCGTCCGTGGGTGGCCATGAAGTTGATCGTTTCTGGAGTGATCTTCTCAGCCGCGCAGACCAGGTCGCCTTCGTTCTCGCGATCCTCGTCGTCGGCCACGATCACCATCTCACCGGAACGTATCGCCTCTACCGCCTCTTCTACCGAATCGAACTCTATTTCGCTCATCTGAGACACACTCTAAGTTTATCGGCAGGGGGATGATGGCCGATCGCCGATCACTCGATCCCCCAATTCGACAGCCGCTGCTGCAGATCGTCCGCAGCATCTCCGTCGCCGCCCCGGCCCAACGTCCGGGCGACGTACTTTCCGATCATGTCAGCTTCGAGGTTGACCTTGTCGCCGGGGGCCAGGCGCGAGAGGTTCGTGTGTTCATAAGTATAAGGGATCAAGGCGACCTCCGCAGTCCCGGCGGCCGGCAGAGCGTTGATCGTCAGCGAGACGCCGTCCACGGCTATCGAGCCATGCAGGATGGTGAAAGGCTCTACGGTATCCGGCAAGGTGAACCTGAGGAGCCACATGTCGCCCTGGCGTTGGACCGAGCTCACGGTACCCACGCCATCGACGTGTCCCTGGACGAAGTGTCCGCCGAAGCGCTGTCCAGCCGCGATCGGCCGCTCCAGGTTGACCTTCCGCCCGCGGCGGAACTCGCCGAACGTGGTGCGGGAAAGCGTCGTGGCGATCGTCTGCACCTTGAAGTTGCGAGGACCCAGGGCGACGACCGTCTGGCAGACGCCGTCGATGTTGATACTGTCGCTGGGCTTGAGGTCGGCCAGCACCGTCTCGGCCGTGATGACCAACTCGCGCCCTCCACCCTTGTCGGTGGCCGACTCTATGGTGCCAAGCTCTTCGACGATACCGCTGAACATCGACTCCCGCTCGTAGTCAGGCCGCCCCTGCTTCGGGGGCCAGTACCAGCAGTGTTACTCGGCCCAGCGCGCTGCGCCTCACGGTCCGCCACTCCCGGGTCGCCTGCCCACGGCACAGCTGAAAGGCCGGCACGCCCGGCTCACCCAAAAGCGTCGGTGCCAAGAAGGCGTAGATCCGGTCCACATAACCGGCCGCCAGCCAGGCCGACCCCAACTCGCCGCCACCCTCGCAAAGCACAGATCTGACGCTGCTTTCCCATAGGGTTGCAAAAACCGCACCAAGCTCGAGGCCGCCCGAGGGGAGCCGCGGCAGGCGCCCCACCCGAACCCCTGCGTCCTGCAGGCGGCGCGCACGGTCAGCCTCGGCATCGTCGGCACCCAATATCAGGACCGGCACCTCATGTGCGCTCGCCACCAGGCGGCTATCCGGAGGTGTGCGGAAAGCGCCGTCGAGCACCACACGCAGCGGCGCCACGCGCGGTGGATCCCACTCACGGACCGTAAGCAGCGGGTCATCGGCCAGGACCGTGCCGATGCCGACCATCACGGCGTCGTGGCCGGCTCTGAGCCGGTGGGCCTCGACGATCGCATCGCCATGGGTCAGCCTCGTCGAGCGTCCGGGAGCCTCGGCCAGGCGACCGTCCAGCGACATGGCGTATTTCAGGGCGAGAAAAGGCCGTCCCCTCTGGTGGACGCTGAGGTGCACTGCGTTCAGGTCCGCCGCCTCCACCTCGCACGTTCCCTGCTCCACCGCTATTCCCAGCCCCCGCAACCAGGCGCCACCCCCTTTCGCGGCCGGGTTGGATTCTGCCACCGCGTACACGACCCTCGAGATCCCCGCATCGCGGATCGCCAGCGAGCAGGGCCCCGTCTTACCGCCGTGGTGGCACGGCTCCAGTGTCGCGTAGAGCGTCGCTCCCTTCGCTCGCTCTCCCGCCACCTCCAGCGCCTCCACCTCGGCGTGCGGGCTTCCCCATTCCCTGTGGAAGCCTTCGCCGACCACCTCGCCGCCACGGACGACCACGGCGCCTACCATGGGGTTGGGAGCGACTCGCCCCCAGCCGCGCTCGGCCAGCTCGAGGGCGCGTCGCATGAAGCGGGTGTCTAGATCCTCCATCACAGTGTTAGGCGTATCCCTAATGATCCGAAGAAGTTACCTGACTCGAACTCATCTCCTCTCGAGGCGCCGAGCTTCTGTTCTTCCTGCCAACCCGCCTCGGCCACGATGTTGAAGTAGAGCACGATGTAGGAGACGTCGACAAACGCGGACCAGCGCTCTGCCTGCAGCTCCGCCGTCTCACCCATGGCGGGCAGGGGCACGCTCGGTCCGGCGGGAGGCGGGTTGACGACGAAAGCGACATCGCTCCGGTAGCTGTCGTACCCCAGGGTCAGGGCGAGGCCGAAGGCGACGAAGCTCTTGCTGAACCCAGCGCGGAGGCTAACGACTTTCATATCCAAGTCGACCGAGGCGGCGTCTCCCTGAGCGGTGTCGCCGTACTGGACACGGCCATGCCACTTGTACATGGCGGAGATCGAGATCCCAGGAGCAGTAAACGATTCGCGCAGGATTCCGACGCGGGCGCCCAACCCGAGGCCGGTCAGATTGCCCCTGAATCCATCATTGTCGGGCAGTATAATAGCACCCAGCGATCCGAGAATCTCGACCGATGCCAGGCCACCCAGAGTGGTGCCCAGCCGCAGCCCGTCGAACACACCGACCGACAGATCGAACTGCGCCACCGGTAAGGAGAACGAGCGTCTGTCGGTGGGATCGCCTATGTTTTCGGGATAGTCGAGCAGATCGGGTATCGCGGCCCGGCCGAAGCCGATACGTCCACCGATGTTGAATCTCGGCATGAAGCGGAATTTCGTCCCGACTGGGCTGGCGGTCCCCAGCACCGGGTTACCCGCAGCCAGCATCATGCCCAGCTCCGGCTGAAGAAGCTGGGCCGCTGCGACCGCATCGTGGCAAAGAAAGCGACCGTTGGTGCCCGCCGCGAAAGCGTCCTGACACAGGTCGAATAGTCCCGGATCGAGCGCCTCCTGACCACGCGCCGGGCCCGGATTCACAGCGACCAGAGCAAAGACCGCCAGGACCACTATTGCTCGCCTCATCGATTCACCTCCAGCCCCAGCACACTCACATCTGCTCGGGCGCCTCGATGCCCAGAATCTCGAGCCCGTTGCGCAGAACGATCTCCGCAGCACGGGCGAGGGTCAGTCGGGCGCGTGTCACAGCCGGCTTCTGGCCGAGGACGCGCAGCGACTCATCGCGTGTACCCGCGTGGTACCAGCTGTTGAGCTGATTGGCGAGCTCCTCGAGGTAAGCGACAACCCGGTGCGGCTCCCGATCACGCGCCGCCGCCTCCACAACCTCCGGGAAGTCCAAGAGCGTCTTGATCATCTCGAAAGCAGCCGGCTCGACGATCGCTGCGAGATCGAGGTCGGGCTCGATCTTCTCCGGATCGATGCCGCCTCGGCGGTAGACGCTCCGCAGGCGAGCGTGGGCGTACTGGACTTTGTAGACCGGATTCTTTTCCGAGCGCTCCTTGGCAAGATCGAGGTCGAACACCATCTGTTGCTGGGACCCGCGCTGGAGAAAGAAGTAGCGGGTCACATCGGTACCGACTTCATCGATGAGATCACGCAGCGTTACGAACTCGCCCGCCCGCTTGCTGAACTTGACCTCCTCGCCGCCGCGTTCGACACGCACCAACTGAACGATTACGGCCTCGAAGAAGTCGGCCCCCATCCCCAGCGCCTGCATCGCCACCTTCATGCGCGGCACATATCCGTGATGGTCGGCACCCCAAACATCGATTGCGGTGTCGAAGCCACGTGTCGCTTTATCGCGGTGATAAGCGATATCGGGCAGGAAGTACGTGTAACTTCCGTCGCTCTTCACCAGGACTCGATCCTTGTCGTCGCCGAACGAGCTGGTGGCGAGCCAACGGGCGCCTTCCCTCTCATAGAGCAGACCGCGACCGTCGAGGTCGGCGAGGGTCGCGCCTATCTGGCCCGATTCGTAGACCGCAGTCTCCGAACGGAACTCGTCGAACTCCACACGGAAGGCGCGCAGGTCATCCCGCTGCTCGGCCAGCATGCGCTCGAGGACGAAGCTACGCACGTCGCGATGCTCCTCCGGACCCCAGCGGCCGGCGAGCCGCTCGCCGTGCCTGTTCTGCAGTTCTCGGGCAAGCTCGGTCACGTATTCGCCGTGATAGCCGCCTTCGGGAATCTCAGCATCTTGGCCGTCGAGTTGCCGGTAACGGGCGTAGACCGAATCGACGAGCTTATCGATTTGGGCGCCGGCATCGTTGACGTAGAATTCGCGCTGCACTTTATGGCCGGTGCACTCGAGCAGGCGAGCGATAGCGTCGCCTATGGCGGCGCCGCGACCGTGGCCGACGTGGAGCGGGCCTGTGGGGTTCGCCGAAACGAACTCGACGTTCACGGCATATCCGGCACCCCAATCACCATGACCGTAGTCCCGACCCGCCTCGGCAATCTCACCGACGCGCCGGCGCAGGTGGTCGCGGCTGAGTGTGAAGTTGATGAAACCGGGTCCGGCAATCTCCGCACTCTCTATCTCGAGGGTATCGAGATCGAGCCGCTCGACGAGTTCCTGCGCCAGGTCGCGCGGCTTTCGCTTCAACCGCCCGGCCAGGATCATCGCCAGGTTGGTCGCCAGGTCGCCGTGCTCGACATTGGCGGGCCGTTCCAGCTTGGCCTGAACGGAATCGGCACCCAGCTCAGCGGCGGCTTCCTCAAGCGCCCGGGCCAGTTCGGGATGACGCATCTACTTCGCGTCCTTCTTCGACTGAGACTTCTTCTCACCTTTGGCGGCATCCGATTTCCCGGAGGGCGCTTCACTCGACGAGCTGTCCTTGGCCGTCTCCTTCTCGGCCGCCTCTTTGTACGACTTGCTGCGGTAGTCGGTTATATAGAAGCCCGATCCCTTGAAGAGCAGACCTGCACCGCCGGAGATCAGACGTTCGGCGATGTTCTCACAGCGCGGGCACTCGACCTGGGCGGGGTCGGAAATCTTCTGGATCTTTTCGAACCGATGTCCGCAGTTAGAGCACTGGTACTCGTACGTCGGCATGCTACCTCAAGTGATGTGGCTCAAGTGACTGCGCAGCAGAAAGTTATCCGAATCGGCCGGCGCCTTCAACTCGCCGTGCGATACTCACCCCAGACCTGCCGCAATGACCCGCTGATCTCGCCCAGCGTGGCCCGGGCCTTCACCGCCTCCACGATACGGGGCAGTAGGTTCTCGGTGCCGGCGGCGGCCTCGGAGAGGCCGGCCAGGACGCGTTCGACGTCGTCGGCGTTGCGATCGCTCCGCAGCCTGGCCAGTCGCGCGCGCTGCCGTTCTTCGAGCTGCGGGAAGGCGGGACTCTCGATGCGCGGCTCGGCCTCCGCCTCGCGATAATCGTTGACGCCGACGACGACACGGTCTCCGCGCTCGATCTCGAGCTGATAGGCGTAGGCGGCTCGCTGTATCTCATCGACGACGTAGGAGATCGATGCGGCGGCACCGCCCCGTTTTTCGATCTCGCGCAGGTAGGTCCGCGCCTCCCGTTCGAGTTGGGCGGTGAGCGTTTCGACGTAGTAACTGCCCGCAAGCGGGTCGGCGGTGCTGGCGGCTCCCGATTCGTACGCGAGGATTTGCTGGGTGCGAAGGGCCAGCTTTGCCGAATCGGCGGTGGGTAGCGCTAGCGCCTCGTCGAAGGCGTTGGTGTGCAGCGACTGTGTTCCGCCCAGTACGGCCGCCAGCGCCTGCATCGCGACACGAACCACGTTGTTCAGCGGCTGCTGCGCCGTCAGGGTCGAGCCACCCGTCTGGGTATGGAAGCGGAGCAGGCAGGCGCGGTCCGAGGCGCCGTAACGTTCGCGCATCAGCAGCGCCCAGAGTCGTCGTGCGGCGCGGAATTTGGCGACTTCCTCGAACAGATCGTTGTGGGCAGCGAAGAAGAAGGAGAGACGCGGCCCGAAGTCCTCGACGTTCAGGCCTCGGCTAACTGCGCGTCCGACGTACTCGAGCCCGTTGGCCAGGGTGAAGGCGATTTCCTGGACGGCGGTACATCCGGCTTCGCGCATGTGGTAGCCGCTGATCGAGATGCTGTTCCAACGCGGCAGCTCATTGACGCAGAAGTCGAAGATATCGGCAACCAGGCGTAGACTCGGTTCGACCGGGTAGATGTAGGTGCCGCGTGCGATGAACTCCTTGAGGATGTCGTTCTGGACGGTTCCGGTTAGAGAATCGCGGTCGACGCCCTGTTCGTCGGCCAGGGCCACGTACATAGCGAGCAGGATCGCCGCTGTGGCGTTGATTGTCATCGAGGTAGAGACCCGACCCAGGTCGATGCCATCGAACAGGATGGCCAGGTCGTCGATCGTGTCGATGGCCACACCCACCCGCCCAACCTCGCCGTCCGCTATCGGGTGGTCCGAATCCATGCCCATCTGCGTCGGGAGGTCGAAGGCCACCGACAGACCGGTCTGGCCGGAGTCGAGTAGAAAGCGAAAGCGGCGATTGGTGTCTTCGGCAGTGCCGAAGCCGGCGTACTGCCGTATGGTCCAAAGCCGGCCGCGGTACATGGTATCGTAAACGCCGCGGGTGAAAGGAAAACGGCCCGGCAGGCCCGGATCCGTGGCGTCGGCGTCCCCTGCGTCTTCAGCGGTGTAAGCCGGCCTGATCGGAATGCCGCTGGTGTTGTCGAGCCTATCCTTCAAGGCAAGCATCCTGGTTTCTGAGACGAGCGGGTCTTCCTCAATCGCTGCTTAGGTACTCGGAGGCTGTGTCCTAAAGATTGACTCCTGAGTAGACCTTGAGAACCTGATGATTGGATATCGGATATTGGATACTGAAATGCTCTCCAGCCTAGTCCCCGCCCCCGTCCGGCTCTATGATTAAAAGTGTCTCGCCCTTGTCCACCGCCTGCCCCGACGCGACCCTCACTTCCACCACCCGGCCCGCGGTGGTTGCCTTTAGCTCGTTCTCCATCTTCATCGCTTCGATTACGACGAGACCTTGCCCGCGCTCGACCCAATCTTCCTGGCTTACCTCTACCTTGATGATCAGGCCGGGCATCGGGGCTGCCAGTTCGATCGGCCCGTGGCTGGCGGCGGCGCTGCCGGCCAGCTCGCGGATCGCGCGGCTCCGCTCATCGAGTGCCAGAGCACGGTGGCGCCGTCCATCGATCTCCAACTCCCAATCACCGCGACCGTCGCGCCGCCGGACCCGCAGGGTGTGCGATCGACCGTCGAGCACCAGGTGCCAGAGTTGGGAGCCGTGGTTCGCCTGCAGGTCGGCCTCGACCGGCCGGCCGTCCAGGCTCACGCCTTCGGGGCCGATATCGACCTCGTAGCAGCGGTCGCCGATCTCCACGTAGTACTTCATTCAGCCGGATGGTTGAAAACCTTTGAACTGCCAGCCCGAATGTCCCCATAATCAACGACTTGGCCCCCGTACGCAACAGGGCCGCCAGGCGGGATTCGGGCGCGCCTGTTCGGCCGAGCCCGGCCTCTCTAGATTGGCTGCCAATGGGAGAACAGAGCGCGGCGCGCATACTTGTCATCGAAGACGAGCCGGATATCTCGGCGCTCGTGGCCTACCAGCTGGCCCACGCCGGCTTCCAGGTACGCACCGCGTCCACCGGCGGCGAGGCCATCCGCGCCCTCGATACGGAAGCGCCCGATCTCGTCGTCCTCGACCTCATGCTCCCCGAGGTGGGCGGGACGGAAATCCTGCGCACGATGCGCGCTCGAAGAGAGACCCGAGATACGCCTGTCATCGTCCTGACGGCGCGCAGCGACGAGGAGGATCGGTTGCGCGGCTTCGAGCTGGGCGCCGACGACTATATCTCGAAACCCTTCAGCCCCAAGGAGCTCGTGGCTCGGGTCCGGGCCGTGCTGCGGCGCGCGCCGCCGTCCGAGCCCGGCGCGAAACGTGGTCGCGTCCTGCGCGCCGGCCCGATCACCGTAGACGTCGGCGCGAACCAGGTCAGGGTCGAGGGTAACGCGATCGAGCTGACGCCCAAGGAATTCCAGCTACTGATCTGTCTTATCGAGCGCCGCGGCCGTACCCAGAGCCGCTCGGCCCTGCTCGAGGCCGTCTGGGATACCACGGCCGACATCGAAACGCGGACCGTGGACATGCACGTGGGTCGACTGCGGACGAAGCTCGGTTCCGCCGGCGCGGCGATCGAGACCGTCCGGGGCTTCGGTTACCGCTTCCGACCGGAGGACTGAACTCACCGTGCGTGCCCGGCTCTTCCTCAGCTATACCGTCCTCGTTCTGTTGACGCTGGTCTTCTATCAGGCGCTCGCGTCTGCTGGCGTGCCGGGGCCAGCCGCCGTCACACTCATCGCCACGCTCACCTTGGCCGCGGGCACAAGCTGGTTGCTGAGCCGGCCGATCCGCCGGGCGAAGGAATTCGCCGAGTCTTTGTCGTCCGGCGAGTCGTCGCCACGGCTCCCAGAAACGGCCGGCGGCGAGATGGGCGACCTGTACCGGGCGCTGAACCGGCTCTCGGAAGCGCTGCAGTCGGTGCTGGAGGAACATGGGACCGAGAAGAGGGAGACCGAGCTTCTGCTGCGGGAGATGGGTGAAGGTGTCCTGGCCTTAGACGGGAGTAGTCGGGTTCAGCGCGCGAACCCGGAGCTGCGGTCGATCATTAGCGCCGGCGAGGCGCTCGAGGGCCGGGCGGTCGCGACCCTTTTCCGAGACCCAGAGCTCGTGGCCTTTCTCGCGCCGGACGCGATCCCCGAGGAGGGAGCCCAGGGTGAATTCGAGGTATTCGGTCGCATCGCGTTGGTCACCGCCCGGCGGCTTCCGGCAGGCGGCATCGTTGCCGTCTTCTCCGATCTAACCGAGCTGCGCCGGCTGGATCGTGTGCGCACCGAATTCGTGGCTAACGCGTCTCATGAGCTGAAGACACCCCTGACGGCCATCAGGGGGTACGCCGAGACCCTGCAGAGCGTGGACGTGTCGGCCGAGGACAGGGGCCACTTCGCTCACCGGATCGTCGAACAATCCGAGCGAATGGCGACTCTGGTCGAGGACCTGCTCACGCTCGCCCAGCTGGAAGATCCAGGAGCTGCGACGCGCCGCGAGTCGGTGGAGATCTTACCGCTCGTCGAGTCGGTCGTCGATGCCTTCAGTGGGAGGGCCGAAGCCGCGGGGATCACGCTGAACGTGGAGATCGATCCCCCGGACCTGACCGCGACAGGAGACCGCGAAGGGCTGCGACAGATACTGGAGAACCTTGCCGACAACGCGATCAACCATTCGGGCGCACGGTCCGTGTGGATCGTGGGTGCGAGCTCGGAGAGCGGCCAAATAAGGCTCACCGTCGGCGATGACGGCCACGGTATCCCTACCGCTCATCTGGACCGAGTCTTCGAGCGCTTCTACCGCGTCGATCCCAGCCGCTCCCGGGCCACCGGCGGCACCGGCCTCGGTCTCTCCATCGTGAGGCACTGGGTGGAGAACATGGGGGGGACCGTCTGGGCCGAGAGCGAGGTCGGCGAAGGAACCTCGGTGCACCTGGCTTTCCCACCCGAAGCGTCCTGACCCGAGACCGTCCTTCCCAGTGGACGGGATCACACTCCCAATGAGCATTTACGGACCAGGCAGCGTGTTGCGACGGCCGGCGCTCGTAGCACATCGATACAAACTCGTTACACAACTCCTAACGGCCCGTGACACGGCTTCAGTAGGATCGCTGCGAGGGCGTGGTCCGCGTGCCCGGTCTAATCGTCGACTTCTAGACGCTTTTTCATGAAGGCAGACAACCCAGAGGAGTGATCATGAGCACGAAACGTATCACCAGCCTCACCCTGACCCTACTGGTCGTAGCGTTTGCCGCCTGCGGCGGCGAGCAGGGCCGGATCGAAAGCGAATCGGGGTTGAGCGGCGCCGTACGGATCGACGGCTCCAGCACGGTCTTCCCGGTCACCGAGGCGGTGGCCGAGGAGTTCCAGATCGAGAACCGCGCCGTCCGCGTGACGGTGGGAATCTCGGGTACGGGTGGCGGCTTCAAGAAGTTCTGTGCCGGCGAGACGGACATCTCCGACGCCTCGCGCCGTATCAAGGAGAGCGAGCTGGAGGCATGTCGTGCAGCCGGGATCGAGCCCAAAGAGATCATCGTGGCCTACGACGGGTTGGCCGTCATGGTGAATCCAGCAAACGACTTCGCCACCTGCATGACGGTGGACGAGCTGAAACGGATCTGGGAGCCGGGCAGCA
>JASFTI010000057.1:0-13372 GCA_050053635.1 Gemmatimonadales bacterium | reverse complement strand
ACCCGCGGCCGGGCTCGCGATACGGCTTCCAGGTGTTCGATCCCAGCATCATGGAACGACAACGGGTGACGATCGAAGTACTCGGCCGGGAGACGATGATCGTCCCCGACAGCGTCGACTTCGATGAGTCGGTTGGCGGATACGTTGTGCAGACAGAGGACACGGTCCCGACCTGGCACGTCCGCCAGGAATTCGGGGGCGTTGAGCTCGAATCCTGGCTCGACCCCGATGGCATGGTCGTCAAGGCGACCAGCCCGATGGGCTACACCATAGAGCGAACGGCTTTCGAGTTCGCCTGGAACGACTATCGCGAGCTCGAGGCGAGCGGCACGGTCCCGACGACACTCGAGACCACCGATATCATAGAGCAGACAGCCATCTCGGTCGGGGCGCAGTTGCCTCGCGGTGACCAAATCGCTGGATTGACGGTTCGGCTCAGAAACGTCGACCTCGAAGGCTTCGATCTCGAGGGTGAGCGCCAGCGCCTGCGCGGAGACACGCTGGTTGTGGAAGCCGAGCCCATGGCAGCACCCCTGAGCTACCGGCTGCCAGCCCAGCGTGACGATTGGCAGGATGAGCTCAGGCCGACGCCCCTCATCCAGGTCGACGACCCCGAGATCCGACGGACGGTCGAGCGTGTGTTGGCGGGTGAGAACGATCCGCTGCGCGCCGCGGAACGCCTGACGCGTTGGGTGTATGACAGTCTGGAGAAGGAGATCACGCTGAGCGTGCCCAGCGCTAGGCAGGTACTGGAGATGCGGCGCGGCGACTGTAACGAGCACACGGTCCTCTACGTCGCGCTGGCGCGCGCCGCCGGTCTCCCGGCGCGAACTGCCGCCGGTCTCGTCTACGTGCGCGATCGGTTCTACTATCACGCTTGGCCGGAGGTCTGGCTTGATCGCTGGGTTCCGGTCGACCCGACTCTAGGCCAATTCCCCGCCGATGCCTCTCACCTTCGCTTCGTGATCGGCGGTCTGGCTCGGCAGGTCGAGTTAGTGCGGCTGATCGGGCTGTTGCAGCTGGACGTGGTGTCAGTGGAGGAACGGTGATTCAGCTCGAGAACCTGACTAAGAAATACGGCGACTTCGCCGCGTTGACGGACCTCAACTTGACGATTCCGCGAGGCGTCCTCTATGGCCTGCTGGGGCCGAACGGAGCGGGTAAAACGACCGCGCTCCGGATCATCGCCGGCATTCTCCAGCCAACTGAGGGGACGGTGCTCGTGGGTGGCCATGATGTGCAGCGGGATCCGGAGCGTGCCAAAAGCCGACTCGGATTCATCCCGGATCGGCCCTTCATATACGAGAAGCTCACCGGCAGTGAGTTCCTGCGGTTCGTCGCCGGTCTATACGGCCAGAACGGGACCGACGTAGAGCGAAGGATCGACGAGCTGCTGAACGTCTGGGGGCTCACGACCTGGCGGGATGAGCTTCTCGAGGCTTACAGCCATGGGATGCGGCAGAAGCTCATCATCTCGTCCGCCCTGATCCACCGGCCCGACGTGATCGTGGTCGACGAACCGCTCGTCGGTCTCGATCCGAAGGCGGCGCGTCTGCTGAAGGATATCTTCAGAGGGTTCGTCGACCGGGGCGGCACTGTGTTGATGTCGACCCACACACTCGAAGTGGCGGAGGCGCTTTGCGACCGCATCGCCATCATCCAGAACGGTGAGATCTGCGCTGAAGGGACGATGGACGACCTGCGCCGCGATGCCCAGGCTGGTGACGCCGGCCTCGAGGAGATCTTCCTCAAGCTCACCGGCGGACACGAGGTCCAGGAACTGCTGGAGGTGCTGGGCTCGTGAGTCCTAGGCCGGGCGGGTTCTGGCACATCCTGAGCCCGAAGCGCCTCACGGCGCGGCGGCGTCTCAAGACCCGGGGCTCGAGCGGCGGTCAGGCGGCGACGTTCGCCGTGGTTGGCGCCATCTTCTGGCTCGTCGCCTACGGCGTCATCTACCGCATCCTCCGCTACTTCCAGAGCGTCGAGGACATCGGTGACCTGCTGGCGGCAAAGCTGCTCGGACTGATCCTGCTGATGTTCCTGGGCATCCTGCTCCTCTCCAACATCATCACGGCGCTCTCGACCTTTTTCCTCTCGAAGGACCTCGAGTTGTTGATGGCCGCACCATCGGAGTGGGAGCAGCTCTACCTGACGAAGCTGACCGAGACGACCGTCCACTCGAGCTGGATGGTCGCCCTCATGTGCGTGCCGATTCTCTTCGCCTATTCCCGGGTCTACGGCGGCGGCTTGACTCTCTTCCTGGTATCACTCGCTTCCCTGATCCCCTTCTTCCTCATCGTTGCTGCGGTAGGCTCTTTGGTCACGCTGGTCCTCGTCAGGGTGTTCCCGGCGCGCCGGGCTAAGGACATCTTCGGCGTCATCACTATCGCCGCCGCCGGCGGTGTGGTGCTTCTGATCAGACTGCTGCGGCCCGAGAGCCTGGCGCGGCCCGAAGGCTTTCGCAACTTGGGTGAGTTCATGGCCGAGCTGAGGGGGCCGACGTCGCCCTGGCTGCCCAGCGAGTGGGTGACGGAAGCCATCATGGGAATCGTCCGGCAGCGGTTCGACGCCTTCAGCCTCGTGCTACTGTGGAGCACCGCCTTGGCCGTGATCGTCCTCGGCGCCGCCGTGCACCATCGCTTCTACGCGCGCGCATTCACCCGGTCGCAGGAAGGCGCGCAGAAGCACACCGCCAGCCACCGCTTCGGCGGAGGTGTCCGCTTCCTATTCCGGCGGTTCGGCAGTAGTCGAGCCGAGCTCATGCTCAAGGACATTCGCATCTTCTTCCGCGACACCACGCAGTGGTCGCAGCTTATCTTGCTGGCCGTCCTCGTCGTGGTGTACATCTACAATATCCGAGCGCTGCCCATCTATTCCGAAGGTGTGAGCTACTTCTTCGCTCACATGGTCTCTTATGTGAACGTGGGACTGGCAGGCTTCGTCCTGTCCGCGATCGCCGCTCGTTTCGTGCTGCCCGGCCTCAGCCTCGAAGGACGGACCCTCTGGCTGCTGCGCTCCAGTCCGCTGAGAGCAAGGGACCTCTTGTGGAGCAAGTACTGGGTTGGCACAGCGCCTCTGCTGCTGATGGCGATCGCACTTACGGTCGGCACGAACCTGCTACTGAAGGTCAGTCCGGTGATGATGGCGCTGTCGGTAGTGACGATCAGCGGCATCAGCTTCGCGCTCGCCGCCATGGCTCTGGCATACGGAACGGTCTTTCCGCAGTTCGAGACCGAGAACATGGCCCAGATCCCCACCAGTGTGGGCGGGCTTCTCTTCATGATGTCCTCGATCACGCTGGTGGCGACGATACTGGTACTCGAGTCCTGGCCCGTCTTCACGATCTTCCGCCACCGGCACACCGGTATGAGCCTATCGGCGGACGCAATGTTGGTCTCGGTGGGGGGTGGCGCTGCGGCGCTGCTGATTTGCTTGTTGGGGACTGTGGTGCCGCTGAAGATCGCGCTCAAACGGATCGAGGCGTTCGAAGCCTAGATCCTGCTATACATCCCCGCGCTCGAGCAGGCCTTCCACGCTACGGCGCTCGCCTGTGAACTCGATCCAACCTCTGACCCAGTAAAGGGCGTGGTACGGTTTCGGCCCCGCTTCCGCGGGTAACTCGTTGAAGATCCGTTCTGCGGCAGTCAGCTCGCACCTGATGTCGGGCTCTGGGATCCGGAACCAGGTGCGGATGGGAACGTTACGTCGCAACTGCGAGGAGTTGGCGACCTCGACCGTCCGGGTCTCGAGAGCGGTCCAGCGCCGCATTAGTCCGTCGGCGTACATCCAGGCGAAATCACTGCCGAACACCTCGGCGCTCCGGGTGTGGAAGAAGACGATGATTGCACCGTCCTCCGACCTCAGGATGACCCGCTCGTACGGTCCGAAGCGGGCTGGCCGGTCGGGCTCGGGTACGGTGAAGCGGTGCTGGACCGTCACTCCGTCAACCCGCTCGCCGCGACGCGTCAGCGTCGCCTCACGGACTTCGTGCCGGGTCCCCGCCCGATCCTCCCAGCCATCGAGGTGCCCCTCCAGATCGAGCGTATAGTCGGCGGATCCGACGCGCAGGATGAGCACGTCGGGCTCACCGTCGGCGTTTACCGTCAGCCGTATGGGCTCGGCAGGGAACAGCCTCCAGGGCGCCTGCGTCGGAGGTTCCTGAAAGTTGGCCTCGAGGATGCTCCGCCAGCCGGAACGACCGAGCTCCCAGCCGAGATAGTTGTGTTCGAGCCGGCCCGATGTCGCCATGTTGGCGAACGCGAGTGTTATCCCCCGCGTGGCCGTACCCTCCAGCGGCAGGAACTGCAGGCTTATCGTGTACTCGGTCGCCGTCACACTGGATGGTCCGGAACCGCTGCCCAGCGGGCCCGCCGGCTCATTACGGGAGGCGTCCGAGGGCGGCTCCGAGCGGCAGGCGCCCGCTCCGAGCAGGACGGCGATCGCGAGAACGGCTGTCCTGTTCATATCGGAAAGCTACTCCGGCTGCTCGCCGACGACTAGGTGCCGGTTGCGGGCTTGTAACGCTTGCCTATCTTGGCTCGGTCCTGACGGCAACAACAGGAATCCAACAACCGGGCTACGGCGACGATGGCACTTCTCGGTAAGATCTGGCCCATGAAGCTCCACACGCAGATACTGCTCGGCCTCATACTCGGAGCTATCCTCGGTCCGCTGCTCGGCGACTTCGCGATGGCGATCAAGCCGATCGGCGACGCCTTCATCAATCTGCTGGTGATGATCGTAGTACCGCTGGTTATGGCCTCGCTGATTGTGGGGACCGCCAGCCTGGGCGATCTGCGCAAACTGGGCCGTATCGGACTCAAGACCGTGGGGTTCTACCTGGTCGCGACGGCGATCGCCGTAGCCCTCGGATTGGCGGCCGCGCAGACGCTGAACCCGGGCACGGGCCTCGACGAGGATGTCAAGGCGAGCGTGCTCGAGGATTACGCCGGCGTCACGGCGGAGCAGCTCGCGAGGGTCAGGGAGAGGCCTTCGATATCCGACCTGCTCGTCAGGATCATCCCGAGGAACCCGTTCCAGGCGATGACTGAGACGAACTTCCTGCAGATTATCTTCTTCGCGATCCTGTTCGGGATATCGCTGACCCTGCTCCCGGAGGGGCGTCGCAAACCGGTTCTCGATTTTCTGAATGGCGTCAATGACGCCATGATCGTGCTGGTGAAACTGGTGATGAAGGTGGCGCCGTACGGTGTGTTCGCTCTGATCGCCGCGGTGGCGGCACAGTTCGGCTACGGGGTCTTGCTGACACTGCTCAAGTACGTGCTGATCACGATCGGCACGATGGTCGTCTTTACGGTCGCGTTCTACCCCATCTGCCTCCGCGTCTCCGGCATGTCGCCCCTCTTTTTCCTCAAGCACTACTACGAGGTGTTCGTATTTGCCTTTTCCACCTCGTCGAGCAATGCGACGTTGCCGCTGAACCTACAGGTCTCCGAGGAAGAGCTGGGCGTCTCGAACGAAGTGGCGTCATTCGTCCTGCCGCTGGGCGCGACCGTCAACATGAACGGGACGGCGATCTACCAGGGTGTAAGCACCGTTTTCATCGCCCAGGTGTTCGGAATCGACCTGGCAGCGGCCGACCTGCTGACGGTTGTCCTCACCGCCACGCTGGCGTCGATCGGCGCCGCCGGCGTACCCGGTATCGGCATGGTCACCCTGACGATCGTGCTCACCCAGATCGGTATCCCGCTGGAGGGCATCGCCCTAGTCGTCGGCGTCGAGCGGATACTCGACATGAGTCGCACGGCGGTGAACGTAACCGGCGATACCGTCTGCGCGATCTGGGTCGCAAAGACCGAGGGAGAGCTGGAAATGCCGGCCGATGCGGCGATCGCTACGACGTGATCGAAAGGGGGGGCTCCTCAGCCGTCTATCCCCAGCCGCCGGTCCAATCGACGACAGAAGCGAGCGATCCGCCGCGCGTTGCCGCCCAGGTCGCCCTTGCCGACGCGAGAGGCCGACCGTATGTCGACACGCGTGAGTGCGTTGCGGTCGAGCCGCAGCTTGAACCGAACGTCACCGACAAGGCGAAAGACCCGGCTCGTGGCCTCGGCACGGATCAGACCGGCACCCTCATCGGCGCGAATCAGCTTCCAGCGCGGATCCGTCTCGATCATGGTGATGATTTCGTCCCAGACGGTCGCGAACGGGACGAGGTAGGTGCGCCCGCGCAGCCGCGCGTCCGCCGCGTTCTCGCTAGTCTGAGCGGAACTCTCGCTGAGTGCCTTCCAGAGACGGCTACTCGCCATGGTCGGTTTCGGTTTGCCGGCGCATCGCTGTCACTGATCTTAAAGGGGCGGGCCGGATCTGCAAGACTGGAGAATCGGCGGGACCGCCGCCCGGCTGTTTCCTCGGCGCCTGATCGCCTTAGAATTATGACGGTGAACGGATCCCGCAATGCAAGCCTGAGAGGAGGCGCACAGTGAAGGTGGTGATCCCGCTGGCAGGCAAGGGTACGCGGCTTCGACCTCAGACGCACACTGTGCCGAAGCCGCTGCTTCAGGTGGCGGGTAAGGCGGTTCTCGACTACGTGATCGAGGATGTGCTGCGGCGGCTCGATGTGGAGCAACTCGTCTTCGTCACGGGTCATCTCAAGGAGCAGGTCGAGGCTCACGTTCAAGCGCACTATACGGTACCCTCGGTGTTCGTGGAGCAGGAGGTCCAGAATGGGACCGCGGGCGCGGTGAAATTGGCGGAGCCCTACATCGATGGGCCGTTACTGGTGATCTTCGTCGACACGCTCTTCGATGCCGATCTCTCGGTCGTCGCCGCCGAGCCGGATGTGGACGGATTCATCTGGGCGAAAGAGGTTGAAGACTACCAACGCTTTGGCGTGATCGTAACAGGTGACGATGGGCTCATGCAGCGCATCGTCGAGAAACCGAAGGAGCCTATCTCGTGTCTGGCCAACATCGGCCTCTACATGATTCGTGACCACCGCAAGCTCTTTGAAGGGGTAGAGCACACACTGGCTAGCGACCCCTACCTCGGCGAGTACTTCCTGACCGATGCGCTTCAGTACATGATCGATCAGGGCTCCCGTATAAGGGTGCAGGAGGTCGAAGGTTGGTACGACTGCGGTAAGCCCGAGACGTTGCTAGCCACGAACCGGCACCTGCTGGAGACAGGGCGCGCGCTGCGACCTGCGGATCCCGGCGATACGGAAATCGTGGACCCGGTGAGGATCGAGGAAGGTGTGGAGCTCTCCGCCGCGAGGATCGGACCGAATGTTACTGTCGGACGCGGCAGCCGCATACGGCGGACGGCGCTCAGCAACTGTATCGTGGGAGAGAACGTAGTGTTGGAGGATAGCGAGCTGAGCGATTCGCTGATCGGTTCCCATGTGGAGGTCCGCGGGCTGAATGGCACCGTCCTGCTGGGCGATCACAGCGCCAGCTGGAGCGCGGCGCCCGGCACTTGAGTGATCTCAGAAGCTCGCGACCGCGGAGAGTACGTAGAGGAGGCGGAGCGCGCCGGCGGCTCCGTCGGTGTCCTGGAACCACTCGTTGAGGGTGTGCGTGTCGCCCGAGCGGCCGCCTCCGCCGAGTGCGATGGCCGGGATACCCAGCGCCTGCGCGACGTTAGCGTCGGTAGATGAGACGGCGAATTCAGGATCGATACCGAGCCCTCGAGTCGCTTCGTACGCGGCCTGTACGAGTGGGTGTTCGATCGGCAGCTTACCAGCTGGGCGGTCGCCGATGAGCTCGACTGCGGCGCTCAGCGAGCCCGCCGTGCTGTCCTGTTCCCCGGCGACGCTGCTTACCAGGACGTCACGGATCTGGAGCTCGATGCGCCGCAGTATTTCGTTGGCTTCCGACCGGACATCCAGCTCGACCCAGCTCTCTGACGGGATGGCGTTGATGCTCGTGCCTCCACCGAGACGCGCGACCGTCAGAGTCGTTCGTGGGTCCAGAGGCAGGTCGATTTCGCGGAGCCGCTGGATGAATTCGGCGATGGCGTTCGCCGGGTTGACTCGCCCCCAGTCGGTCCAGGAGTGGCCGCCGGGACCGCTGACGGTGATCCGGAGGCGGCGGCTACCCAGGGCGTGGTGGACGATGCGGCGCAGACCGCTCCCGTCGACGGCGATAAAGGCCGTGGCATCGTGCAGCGGACTGCCGTGGCGCAGTAAGTGCTTGACGCCGCGCAGGTCACCCCGGCCCTCCTCGCCGACGGTGTACGCGAAGAGGATCGGTTGGTGCGGCTTGGCTGCGGCATGGACGAGTGACCGGAGGACCGCTAGCGTCACGGCAAGGCCTCGTGCGTTGTCGGTGACGCCCGGTCCCTTCCACAGTTCGGCATCGCGGCGAATCTCTATGGGTGTGTCGGGACCGAACACGGTGTCCAGGTGTGCTGCAACGATGACCGCACCGCCAATCGCCGTGTCGCCGCGTGCCGGGAACCAAGCGAGTACGTTGCCGATCTCGTCCAGCTCGGGCTCGGCGCCGATTTCTCTGAGCTTCGCTGCTACGGCCTCGGCGCGCTCGGACTCGCCGAAGGGTGGAGAGGGGATACGGGCCAGCTCCAGCTGCTCGACGGCGATAGCATCGCCCCGTTCACTGAGCCAGGCGCGAGCGATCTCGACTCGTTCACCCCTGTCCGGTGGCGTCGTTAGCTGTTCGCCGAACATGGGCCGAAACATGACCGCGGCTTCCAGGTAAGTCAACGCGATTTCGAGGTTGGTGTGTCGGAATTACTGGCCGTCGATTGGATAGTATTTGTTGGTATCGGGATCACTGCCGGCCTGCTGACCAATGCGGTGGCGATCTGGATGCTCTTCCACCCCCATGACCCGATTCGCCTGAGCCGCCTCAGGATATTCCCTCAGGGGGCTATCCCGAAGGAGATAGACCGTATAGCGCACCGCATCGGCCTGACCGTCGGGACGCACCTGCTGCGTCACGAGGACATCGTGCGGACCTTGGCGCAGCCGGAATTCCGGGAGCGGTTCGACCATACCTTGCGGAACGCGTTGGAAGGGATGCTCGATCGCGAGCTCGGTAATCTGCGCTCGGAGATCCCGCGCAAGCGGCTGGACGAAGTGACCGGGACGGTGACTGAGTTCGGAGAACGACTGCTGGAAGGCCTCTCCGAGTACATTCACGGCGAAGCGTTCGAGAAGCGAGTCCGGGAATTCGTCGACCGCCTGAATCGCGAATTCGGCGATGAACCGCTGGAGCGTGTGCTGACGCCGGAGGCGCGGCACCAGGTGGTCGTGATGCTGCACGATGTGGGAGAGGGCGTGGTGAGGGGCCCCGGATTCCGCAGCGCGGTCGGTGAGTTCTTCCAGCGCAATCTACGTGACTTCGTCACATCCGAGGAACCGCTTGGAAGGTTCGTGCCTGCGGGCGCGATCAATTTCGGCGAAGCCGTCGTGCGAAACTACCTGCCGCTGGTCCTCGACCGCTTCGGTCAGGTGCTCGAGTCACCAGCGGCCCAGGAACGGGTGCGGCGCGCGCTCAGGAACTTCATCGATGGCTACCTGAGCCAGCAGGGTATGTTCCAGCAGATCGTCGGCCGGCTCATCATCACCGAGCGGACATTGAGCCAGACCGTCCAGGCATTGGAGCGTGGCGGAGCGGAAGAGGTCGCCGCACTGCTTCGCGAGCCGCTCATCCAGGATCGTGCCGCCGCCGCGGTTAACGACGCGATCGATGACATGCTGGCCCGACCGGTCAGGGACATATTCGGCGATATGGGTGACGACGAGCTGGCTCGGGTCGGCGACGTACTCACCGACCGGATCGTCGAGTTCGCCGGCCACGAAACCACGGAAGAGTTCGTTCTGACCCGGACCGATCAGCTGCTCAAGACGTCCGAGGGCAAGAAGCTGGGTGACGTGCTGGAGTATCTGGGGCCCGAGGCGGCGAGCCGGCTTACCGATCGCCTGGCCGACTGGGTCGTTGAAATCGGCCGCGGCGACCGGGTCCGAGACCTGCTGGAGGCAGCATTGGTTCGACAGACCGAGTGGTTGCTCACGGTGCCGATCGGGCGGATAGGCGACTACCTGCCCGCCGACGCGCTCGACCGTGCCGAGCAAATCATGTTCGACCCGCTTTGGGAGTTCTTGCAGAAGCGGGTACCGGCTCTCGTTTCCGAGTTGCCGATCGCCGAAATGGTCGAGAATCGGATCCGCGCCTATCCTATCGAGGAGCTCGAACGACTGATCTGGACGGTAACGCGTCGCGAACTCAGGCTGATCATCTACCTCGGCGGCTTCCTGGGTGCGGTCGTCGGCTCGCTCATGGTCGTCGCCCAAGCTCCGACCGTGGGTCTCGTCTACTTGGGAGCGATCGTGCTGGCTTCGTATCTGTTCCTCAACTTGCGCTAACGTGTCCCGTAGAATCGTCGGTTGCCTCGCCCTAGGCCTGCTGCTCACCGCGGAAGGTCTCTCGGCCCAGCCCGTCGCCTTTCGCATCAGTGCTGTCGACATGTTCGGCGGGGCGGTCTTTCCTTCCCAGACCGATCCGGGGGTCGTCTTTGGGGCCCGCGTCGGTCTCTTCGACCTTTTCGGTCGGTCCGTGCAGGCGGGTCTCGAGCTCGGGTGGTGGACGGCGGAACGGCCGGACGCACAACTGGAGGTGCGAGACATCGTGTTCGGGCTCGCTTTTCTGAAGCAGCTCGCTCCGAACCGTCTGCTGCGACCGTATCTCGGATTGGGCGTCGCACTCCACTCGGTCGACACTTCGCGCCTGGGTGGCGACAGGTTCCTTGGCGGCGAACCGCTGGTGGCGGAGCGGATCTCGGGCTATCGGGCCGCCGCCGGGGCTTTCGCCGGCCTCGGTCTCCGACTGACGCGGACGGGAGCGATCTGGTTGCTCTTCGAGTATCGCTATACGGCCGTCTCCCAGGTCGCCCACCACGAGCTGCGGGGTGGTGCACGCCTGCTGGCGTCGCGCCCCTAGATGCTCCCGGCCGCTCGCCGGGGCCGCCGGATTCTCTGTTGCTAGCTTCCCGCTCCACGCGCTATCATGGATTGGCCGTGCCGGCGTAAGCCCCCACAACGACAGGTAGGCCGCTCCGGTGAATTCAGAGAATCTCGACGGCAGCCATGAGATAGAGAGCGCACCCGAGGGCGCAGGTCGGGCCGTCGAAGCGCTTCTCGAAGAGCTCGGCGAAGAGACGCAACCGCAGCCCGCTGCGCACTTCGGCGGCCTGCGCGGTCGCACTGTGGTCGTCAGCGGCGGAGCCACGGGCATCGGTAAGCACGTTGCGATCGAGTTCGCACGTTGCGGCACGAACGTCGCCTTCAATTGGGTGGACCTTCCGGGCCGCTCGATCGCTGAGGAAGCAGCGGAGGTCGAGCAGGAGCTCCAGCAACTCGAGGTCAAGGTCCTCGCTGAGCGCGTCGATGTGCGCGACGCTCGGGCGGTCGCTGCCTTCATCGAACGCGTGCAGCGGGAGCTCGGCGGTGTGCACTATCTGGTGAACGCGGCCGGCATCCATCGCTCGGCACCGCTATGGAAGATGACGGATGAGGAGTGGATAGAAGTGTTGAATGTAAACCTGACGGGCGCGTTCAACATGATTCGATCCGTCGCACCGCTTCTCAAGTCTCAGCGCTACGGCAAGATCGTCAATGTTGCGTCCGTCCATGCCTTTATTGGCAGCTTCGGCGTTGCGAACTACGCCGCCTCGAAATCAGGACTCGTAGGCCTGACGCGCTCGGCCGCCACCGAGCTGGGGCCATCGAACGTGAACGTCAACGGGGTCGCGCCCGGCTATGTGCGCACCGGTATGCTCGCCGACGTCCCCGATCATGTGGTCAACGGTGCGGTCGAGCAGTCCGCGCTCAAACGGATACCCGAAGCTCGTGATATCGCTCATGTCGTTCTCTTCCTCTGCTCGGAGATGGCGCGGCAGATCACCGGACAGGTCATCCGGGTGGATGCCGGGATGTCTGGCTGAGCGGAGGCGACGGGAAGTGAGGAGGAGGAAGCGTGAGGAGCGTTCAGATCAGTAGTCTCCAGCTTGTACCGGGAATGGCCACGCTGCTGACGGCAATGCTCGCCTGTGGAGGTGGCGCCGACGAGCCGATGCCTGCGCCGGGATTTGGCGTGCTCAGCGGTCAGAGGGTACTCGTCCTGCCGGTCCAGTATGTCCAGCAGGTGCCGGGTGGCTGGGTCGGCGGCGCGGCGAACGCACAAGATGCCGCCCGCAGCGCTGACATGGAGATCACTTTCGCACTGAATGAGGTGGGCGGTCGCGCGATCTGGGTGACTCCGGAACAGCAGCTGGAAGAGCTGAGTCGGCGGCCCAGCGTAGACGTGTTTCCGTACCTGCTATCGGCAGACGAAGCCCGTCGACAAGGAGAAAGCCTGCGCCACATTCGCGATCCGCTCTACGGCGAAATACGCATGCTGGCGGCGCTGTTCGATGCCCGCTACGCGGTATGGCCGATGGAGTTCTTTTACGAGCGCGACGGGGAAGCGGGCGGCGGACACCTGGCCATACGCACCTTCGTCCTCGACGCACGCGCCGGGACGGTTGTCTGGTACGGTATCGTCCGCGGGGACGGCAGCCAGCCGCCGGCCTCGCCCGGTGCGCTCGCCGCTACGGCGCAGACCTTCGCCCTTCTGGTCAGTCCGTAGCCCACGCCTCAGCTAGGGGCACGAGGGAGGTCGCGGTGACAAAGACTGTGACCCTCATTGCCGGCGATGGGATCGGGCCGCAGGTCTCGGAAGCAGCGGTGCGCGTGTTGGAGGCGGCCGGTGCGCAGATCGAGTGGGATCGCCAGCTAGCCGGTATGGCGGCGATCGAGCGGGGGTTCGGGCCGCTGCCGGACGAGACATTCGACTCGATCTGTGCTAACAAGATCGCCTTGAAAGGTCCGCTCACCACGCCGGTCGGTGAGGGGTTCCGATCGATCAATGTGGCGCTGCGCAAGATGTTCGATCTCTACGCCAACGTTCGACCGGCCAAGACCCTCGTGCCGGGAGGTCGCTACTCCGACATCGACCTCGTCGTGATCCGTGAGAACACTGAGGGCCTGTATGTCGGCGTAGAGCACTTCATCGGCATGGACAAGGACCCGCAGGCCGCGGCCGAGTCGGTGATGATTGTTACGCGCTTCGGCGCCGAGCGCATCGTCCGCTTCGCGTTCGACTACGCCGTCACCCACGATCGGCACAAAGTAACACTCGTGCACAAGGCCAACATTCTGAAATGCACGCAGACCCTCTTCTTGGAAGCAGGACGCAAAGTTGCCACCGGGTACGAGGGACGCATCCAGTTCGAGGATAGGATCGTTGACAACACGGCGATGCAGCTGGTCGTCGATCCCTACCAGTTCGACATCATAGTTACCGAGAACATGTTCGGTGACATCCTCTCCGATGAAGCTTCCGGCCTGATC
>JASFTI010000056.1:0-13526 GCA_050053635.1 Gemmatimonadales bacterium | reverse complement strand
GATCCAGCCCTTGAACTCGGTCGTATCGTCGATTACCACCAGACCCGAGCTTTCAGGTTCATCGTCGTACGGCTCGTAGAACCACGCTGTGGTCGAGCCGAGCGACCCATCGACGAAGCCTTTCAAGCCGCCCCAGAACAGGCGATGGTCGCCGCGCCCCTCGCCCTCCACGAACTCCGCAAGCCGCTCCCAGCTCGCTAGCGGCACCACGCTGTACACGCGTATCGGAAGCTCGCCGCGCTCCCGCGCACGACGGTAGGTCGCCAAGTCCTCCCACGACCCCATATCCGTGATCATCGTTATGCCGCGCGCCACGGCGTGCTCCATCGCCGCCTGCAGCGCCCGGTCACGTTCCTCTTCCGAGGGCGGCGGCATGGCGTCGTAGACCAGCGCCATCGCGTCATCCTTCAGGATGCCGGTGGGCCGGCCGTCCGGGTACCGGACTATCGTGCCGCCTGGCGGGTCCGGCGTCTCCGCGGTGATCCCCGCCAGCTCCAGCGCCCTGCCGTTCGCCAAGCCCATATGACCGTCCAGGCGATTGACGAACACCGGTGTGCCCGACGTAAGCGAATCGATCCAGTCGCGACGCGGCAGCTCGCCACCCCACAGCTCGTGGTCCCACTGGCCGCCGCTCACCCACCCGTCGGGATGCCGCGCCGCGAACTCGTCGATCCGCCGCGCGAACTCCGCCGGCGTCGCGGCGTCCCGTAGCTGCACCCCCGCCAGATCGAAGCCGCCGGCGATGAAATGCGTATGGCTGTCCATGATGCCCGGTACCACGCGCCGCCCGGCCAGGTCGATCCGCGCCGTCGACGCCGCGATCAGCTCTTCGACCTCCGCATCGCTGCCCACTGCCAGCACCCTTCCGCCCGCGATGGCGATCGCCGTCGGCGCCTCGCCGGTGGTGACCGGCGCTCCCGGGCCGTACCAGATCCGGCCGCCGCTCAGGATCAGCTCCGCCTCACCATCAGGCCCCTCGGCGCAGCTTACCAACAGCACCGCAGTCGCTATGATCAGGGTAGTCAGCACCTTGAACATCAATACCTCCCGAAGACAGGTTCTCTACCGCCAGCTCTCTTCCACGACACGCTCCAGCGGCTCGGCCGCCGTCCTCATCCGAAACGCCTCCCGCGTCTGCAGGTTGTACCGGTCGCCGGGGGCCAGAAAGTAGAACAGGCCACCCGAGTCGAGCTGGCGACCGTGATCGTAGATCGCCACATAGCTCTCACCGATCACACGGAACGAGTCGCCTCGTACCACGATGGCAGTTTTCTCGTCGAGCCCAATCCCCAACAGCTGCGGGTGCGCCTCGATCACCTCGATCAGATCGAACTGGCGGTTGCGCTTGAGTAAGTGCTGATCGATCGCCACATCACGCAAAAACCCGAACCCCTTTTCGTGATCTCCCATCATGATCGTGTTCGTCTCAGTATCGCCCCTAACCAGATAGGAGCCCTGAATCGTGGCTCCCGCCGAGCTGCCGCCGATTACACCGCCTCGCTCCAGCACACCCCACAGCTCGTCGTGCACCCTGGTATCGAGATACGAGTCCGCCAGACGCCACTGACGGCCGCCCGTAAACCACACGCCCCGCACCTCCTCCAGCGCTGCGACGAACTCCTCCGAGTCCGCTTCGCTACGGTCCCTCGTGTGCAGTACGGTCAGGTTCGTCGCCCCGACCTCCCTCAGTTGGCGCAGGCAGCGGCAATATTGATCGTACTCATCCTTGCCACCCGCCGTCGGGATCACAACGATCGGGGCGTCGGGGCCACCCGCCAGTTCCACGAACTCCTCGAGTATCGTGAGATCCCGGAGCCCGCCACCCACGACGACCAGCGACCCGTTCGCCGGGCCGACCTCCTGGGCAGCGGCTACCGTCGCACCACCACTCACCAGCAGAACAAACACGAGTGAGCCCATTCCAGCTGCAGCCTTCAACATCGACTCGACCTCCAGAAGAATGCCTAGGTGCCGCCACGCTCGGCGACGATGCGCGCCAGAGCGGGCGCCTCGATGTTTCCCCCACTCACCACCACGGCGACGTTCTCACCCTGCACCGAGACCACCCCGGCGAGCAGTGCCGCGATACCCACGGCACCTCCACCCTCGACAACGAGTTTGTGCTCTATAGCGGCGAACGCCATCGCGTCGCGGATCTCGTCTTCCGAGACCAACACGTAGTCGTCCACAAGGTCACGGACCAGTTCGAACGTGTAACGATTGCTGAGACCTATCCCGCCCGAGAGGGCGTGGGCGATGGTCTCCTCCTCGGGATAGGCGATCGGCTTGCCGGCCTCGATGCTCTCATGCATCACCCTCGCGTTGGCCGCCGAAACGCCGATCACACGGTATTCCGGGTTGGCTCGCTTGAGCGCCAGTGTGATGCCGGCGATCAGCCCACCGCCCGACAGCGGAACAACCACCGTGTCGAGCAGCGGCAGCTGCTCTAGCAGCTCCAGCCCGATCGTACCTTGCCCGGCGACGACGAGCGGATCGTCGAACGGATGCACGAAGACCAGACGACGCTCCTTCTCGAGCTCGAAGGATCGCTCCTCCGCCTCATCATAGGTCTTACCGTAGAGAACGGTCTCCGCCCGGTGCCGGCGAATCGCCGCCAGCTTGCTCGGATCCACCCACTCCGGCACGCAGATGACAGACGGTATGTCGAGTAGATCCGCGACGAATGCCACCGCGCGGCCGTGGTTGCCGCTGGAACAGGTGACGATCCCGCGTTCACGCTCAGCGCGAGAGAGCGAGAGGATCTTGCTGGCGGCGCCGCGGACCTTGAAGGAGCCTGTCACCTGCAGGTTCTCGAGCTTCAGCCAGACATGAGCGCCCGTCCGCTCGTCGAGCTCCGACGTGGCGAGCACCGGTGTCTCCACCGCTATCCTCGCTATCGCCGCCCGGGCCGCCTCTATGTCGAACCGCGTCACCGGCTCGTCCCGCCCCGAACGACCCTAAATCCCCGATAGCCCTCCGCCGCCTGCGCACCCCGCGTCTTCGAATCCGCCGGCAGGTCGGCGCTGCCACCCATCAGCTCGCCTTCACCGCCCGCGCCGACCACCCACTCGGCCACGTTGCCGCCTAGATCGAAGACGAGAACAGCTTCGCCGCGCCCCCGGAAACTGCCGACCTCCTTCAGCAACGGAGCGACGCCGGGCAGCTCGGCGATGCGTTCGGCGAGTCGTGCCGCATCGTCCGGGTTGGGCGAATAGCCAGCCCAGTAGTCGAGCGTGTTCTCTTCCCCATGCGCCGAACCGTACACCGCCTCCATCTCGTCCGCCGCGCCCAACCGATACGGCTCGCCGGTGCGATCGGAAAGCCACTCCATATAGGCCGTCGCCGCGCCGAACGTGATACCGCTAGCCGGGTAGTTCTCGGTCCCCGGCTCGTACGCGTAGCTCCTGTCGAACTCACCGTATTGGGCCCGCGTGACCTCGAAGCGACCGATCTCGATGCCCTTGTACTCCACAACCTCGGGAAGCAGGGTACCGTGCTCCAAGCACCCGTAGCGGCCGTCGGTCCGCGCTATCCCGCTACGCTTCAGCACCTCGGCCAGCGGCGAGCCTTCTTTGAACGCCTCGTTCTCAGGCTCATATGTGCCGAACAGGTATCTGTCGAACCAGGCGAAATCTTCCTCCATCTTGCGGCGTTGGTGGGCCAGCTTGCGGATACCGTGCGCTTCGCCGGGAAAGAGGATGAACTTGACCGGCACCCGGCCGATCTGCTGGAGGGCGCGGAAGTGCGACCAGCCCTGGTCGGTTGGCACGTTGCGGTCCTCGGTCCCGAAGTAGATGATCGTCGGCGTCTGAACGTCTTCCATCCGGAAGAACGGTGACAGCTCGATATAGCGTTGCGGTTCCTCGTAGGGGACGGCGCCGAAGTAGTAGTCGTCGAACGATTGGCCGAAGTCGACGTTCGCCCAGTCACTGATCCACTCCACGTCCCCCGCGCCCGTCGACGCCACCTTGTACCGCGGATTCCGTGTCGTCAGCTCGATCGACAGGATCGCCCCATTACTCCAACCCATCGTCCCCAGCTTGGCCGGGTCGACCAGCCCGCGCTCGATCAGGTAGTCGACCCCGTTCTCCAGGTCGGGGATCTCCAGACTGTAGTAGTTCCCGCAGCAGATCGACTCCACCCAATCCAGCCCGTAGGACGAACTGCCGTGATAGTTCGCCCTGAGCACGAAGGTGCCCCTCTGATTGAGCAGGACCAGCGGCCGCGTGTAGCTCATGTTCCAGGAGTCACGGTCGGCGCTGGCCGGGCCGCCGTGGATGACTAGCATCAGCGGGTAGCGCTCGCCTTCCTCGTAGTCGAGCGGGTAGTACAGCAGACCCTCCACCGCCTCGTTACGCGCACCGACCCAGTGCACGACCTCGACCTTCGGCTTCGGCTTCTCGGCGAACGACGGGTTCAGATCCGTCAGTTGCACCTCGTTGCGGATCCGCGAGCCCCGCAGCTGGGCTCGATAGAGCTGGGAAGGTGTGTTCGCCGTCGAGTGCGAGTAGACCAGCGTTCGCCCGTCCTCACCCAGCTCGAAGCCCCAGATGTTGCCCACGTGCGTCCCTTCGATCAGCTCACGGCGCCAGCCGTTACCGCGCCTTGTGTAGCGCGCCGGCGTGAGGTGCACACCATTCTCCAGCAAGGCGACGAACCCATCCGACGTCACCGTATAGTCGAAACCCAAGCCGCGGTCCCAATCGAGGTCTACCAGCCTCGCATCTCCAGCCGCCAGGTCGTAGTACATCAGCACGTTGATCGTCGCGTTGCGGTACCGCGGGTGCGTCGTCGAATCGTTGACCAGGTAGAAGCCGCTACCATCATTCGCCCACTGCACGTCACCCGGAATGATCCGCGACCCATCGAAGATCTGTCGGCCCGCGCCGCTCTCGAGATCCCACAGGTACGTCACCGGCCACACCCGCTGGTCGTACCTGTAAGAGAGGCTCCGCCCATGGACGACTACCGCTTGGCGCCCATCCGGTGAAAGCTCGAAGCTGCGGATCCAGTCCTCGTTGTCCGTCAGCCGCGTGACCTTCTCTTCCTTGACCGCAAACGCGAAGAGCCGGACCGGCGGTGTGTGCTCCGCATCATCGACGACCCGTGAGGTATCCTCGCGCCGCTCCATCTGTCGCTCGTAGAGCGTCGGGTCCTCCTGAGCCGAAAAGATGAGCGTGTCGTCGTCCCTCCACTCGTAGGAGCGGATACCGCGCTCGAAGCTCGTCAGCGGCCACGGCTCGCCGCCCTCCGGGTTGATCAACCAGAGCTGCGAGGAAGCCGCGTCGCCTTCCTCCTCCGGCAGCGGTCGCGAGCTCATGAACGAGATCAACGCACCGGACGGCGTCCAGCGCGGCGACGAATGCGAGTGATTGCCGCGTGTCAGCTGGATCTCGACATCGCTCGTCAGGCTGGACAGGTACAGGTTCGACACCCGCCGGCCCTTGTCTTTGTCCATCGTCGACTTCACCCAGACGACCCACTCGCCGTCAGGTGAGATCTCGTACTGGCCCGCCGACTCCTCGAACAGGATGTCATCGAAGGTCCACTCGCCGGCCTCGTCCTGAGCGCGGCCCACTGCGGCCGATATCAACACAGCCGCGACCAGCGAGGCGAAGACGCAGAAGATGTGCGGTGGAGGACGGTGGCTCGCTCCCATCGTTCGGCTCCTTCGGGTTATCGACTGTCGTGGGGCTCGGTGAGGCGCTGCTAATCTACGGGCCGGACGTGGGCCCGTCCATGCGCGAACGCGCGATGGCCTAGCAGGAGATATCGTCGGGAATTCCCCAACGGCTACTGCGACCCACCAACAGACCGAGGGCGCCTGGCGGCGCCCTCGAGACTACCTTGCCGTCGACGGCCGTCGCAGTCAGGACCGCCGGATCTGCACGCTGCCGTTCACCGTCTTCACCACCAGTTCACGACCGCCATCTCCGATCGTACCCTTCAGATGCCGCGGCGAGAAGCGTCCGTGTACGGTCAGCGGGTAGTCGCTGGCGATGTGGCCGTTCACCGTCGAGACGCTAACCTCGCAGTCCAGCTCACCGGGAAACTCCAGCGTAACGCTGCCGTTCACTGTCGTGAAGTCCATCGATCCCTCCCAGTCGGCCCGACCCATCGACACGGTGATCGAACCGTTCACCGTCGTCGCCTGCGCCAGTCCGCTGGTCGTGACATCGACGCTCCCGTTCACGGTGTGGGCTTTCACGTCGCCTTCCAGGCCGAAAGCTTCCAGGTCGCCGTTCACCGTACGGCCGATGAAGTGCACGCCGGCGGGCACGCGGACGATGAAGTCGACGCTCACATCGTAGTTGTCTCTGACGTTCATTCGGCCGTGGCCACCGGGACGGCACTCGTTCGGCTCGTCCGGGTCATCGCTGGGATAGACGGCGCAGATAGTGACGCCGTTATTATGTTCCAGCACGACCATCTCGATCTCATCCGGATCGTCGTCCCTGCCCTCCAGGCGGGCCTCGACTTCGACCTCGTTGCCGCTGGCCAGTTCGGCGCTGATTTCACCGTTGATGCCCTTGATCTCGATGGCATCGCCGCGGTCCACCCGACCGCCCCAATTCCAGTCACGATCCTCGGGTCCCGATCGGCTCGTCCCGGGCGGCGGTGCCCAGGCCGCTAGTGCCAGTGCCAGTGCCAGTACCGCAATCCTACGCATTGTGCTCTTCTCCCTTTGCCTGCCCATCAAGCTCGCCAAGTGAGACACCTCCGCGGCCCGGAAGGTTGGAACCGGGCCTGCGAGGTCCCTCCAGGGCGCCTACCGTCTGAGCAACTGGATATCGCCGTCGAACGAATGCAGCTCCAATCGTGCGCTGCCGTCACCGATGACGAAACTGAACTTCCGGCTGCCCTGCGCACCCGTAATCTGGACCGGGAAGTCGGCCACGAACTCGCCGTCGAAGGTGGCCACCTCGATAGTAGCGTTGGTGCCGGCCGGAATCGTCACGCTCACATCGCCATCGTGGGTGGTCAGCTTGTAGCGACCGTCGTTTCGGAAGCTGCCGTCGTACACCACATCACCATCCACCGTCTTCCCCTCGACGTTGTCGGCTTCGACTCCCTCCAACCTTATATCGCCATCGATCGACACCGCGAAGACATCGCCCTCGAAGCCAACGACCGCGACCTCACCGTCTGTCCCGTTCGCCTCGAGTCGACCCCTCGATCCGCTCACCCGTATGTCGCCCTCGACCGAGTGGATCGCGATGTCGCCCGCGCAATCGGTGATCACGATGTCGCCTTCCATCGTCTCCACGCGAACGCCGTTCTGAGCCCTGTCCACCGATACGTCGGACTCGAAGCCCCACACATCGACCGCCATCCCCCTCGGGATCGTCAGCTCGTAGTCGACCTCCTCGGGATGGCCATGCCGGGTCTCAGATTGCACTTTTACCGACCGCTCGGACTGGATGATCTTCACCCGGTCGTAGCTCGAATAGTTCGCCTGGATGCGGACTTCGTTCCGGTTCCAGGTCCGCACGATGATCTCGCCTGCGTGGTTCCGCAGACCGAACACCGCGTTCGGGTTCACCTCAAAAGTCGTGTCGAGCTCTGCGTCCTGCACGTACTCACGGTCGTCCCAGTCGTATTCCCAGTCGTAGAAATCGTCCCAGACGATCTCTAAGTCCTCCAGATACCAGTCGGAACTCGGGACCGCTATCTGAAAGCCTGGCATGTAGAAATCGAATGCCGCGATCTCGATCGCCGGGATCTCGATCTCCACTACCCCCCGATCGAGGTTGCGCGTCTCGACTCGGACTTGCGGGTCCTGTGGCGCCGCCATCGCCACCAGCGCTCCCATCAACAGCTCGGTGTACATCTGCCTGTCCCTCTCGTTTAGCTGACCGCGCCGGTCATTTCTGCCGCGCGCATGAGAAAGTCGAGCTTCTGCCTCTTCGTCGCGGCTAGGTGTTCGTTCAGATATTCGCTGGCCGGATCCTGCGCCAGCGCACGTTGCGCCTGCACGATCGCATGATCGATTATCATCAAGTTCTCGGCGATCACACGCACCGTCGCCGTGTCCAACTTGTCACGGTTCTCGTCGATTATTCGCTCCAGCTCCGCGATCGCCGCGTCATAGCTCGACGCGGTGAATTCGGCGGCCGGAGCCGGTTGAGCCGCCGCCTGACTCGGCGCCTGCTCCTCCGCAACACCCGTTCTCGACACCATCCAGGCCGTGCCGGCCGAGAGCACCATCAGCGCGATGCTCGCTGCGGCCAACTGTGGCAGCGAGAAGGTCAGCCGACGCTGACGAAGCCGCACCGACCTATTCCGACGATGCGCCTCCAGGTCGGCGACCTCCCCTTCCCCGGGCGCTGCACCGATCCGCTCGGCGATCCTCGACCAGAGGTCCGTCGCCGGCGGTTTATCACCAAGAGCCTTCGCCCGCTCGATCACTCGGCGGAGCTGCTCGAGCGTCGCCGCGCACTCTTCGCACTCGGCGAGGTGCACTTCGAGCTCCTGGCGCTCGCCGGCGCTCAGCTCACCGTCCAGATACTCGGACAACCTGTCGATCCACTGATCACTCATATCTCGTCACCAACCGATCACTGACGACTGACTCCTGATTACCGCTCACCGCCTACCGCCTACCGCTCACCGCCCACCGCCTAGCGATCCAAATGCTCACGGAGGATCATCCGCGCACGGTGCAGCTGGGACTTCGACGTCCCGGCGCTAATTCCCAGCATCTCGGCGATCTCACCGTGCTTGTATCCCTCGACGTCATGCAACACGAAGACCTGCTGTGCACCGTCGGGGAGCTGGCCGATCGCGGCCTCGAAATCGATCGCCGTCTCAGCGCCCTTCGGATTCGACGAGAGCCTGCCAACGACGCCATCGCCGTCCACGAACCGCTCGCGTCGGGTCCCCAACTGCTTGCGGCGTCCCAAGATCACGTTGATCGCCACCCGATGCAGCCACGTCCCGAACGCCGCCTCACCTCTAAAGCTCCCCAGTTTCTCCCAGGCCCTCACGAACACGTCCTGAGTCACCTCGTCCGCCAGCTCCAACCCGATCATCCGCCGGGCCAGGCTGTGAATCCGCGGAACGTGCCGGTAGTAGAGGCGCTCGAAGGCGCCCGTATCTCCTGCGGCCGCCAGCACGGCGTCGTCCGCCTCCACCGGCCGTAAGTCCCGGTCTCGCTTCAGCTTTTCCACTCTCCAGGGCCCATCCCTCCTGCCACCCATTGAGATACCCTGGGTGTCGGGAAGGTTGGAACCCTCTAAGTTGCCCTCTCTAAACGACTTGGACGACTCACAAACAGCAGCGCCAGCCCCACCGCCACTGCGAACGCCAGCAGCGTCGCGTCCCCGATCAACCACCCCACGACGATGGCGCCCAGGCTGCCACCTTCTGCCACCGCCCAGACGATGACCGCCTTCGGCAGGTTCGCGCCCCACCACTCGGATATCTCCTCCGCCCGCCGAGCCGGCTTTATCCGGCCGCGCAGCATCTGCGCGACCAGAATCGCCGCACCCAGCATGACGTAGCCGGCCAGCCTCAGGGCCCGCGTCCCCGCTTCCGGCAAGTCGATGGCCAGCTGGCCCCGCAAGTAGAGGAAGACGGCGAAGGCTACGGCCAGGCCGCCGGCCACGGCACCGTGGACGATCCGGGCCATCGTGTCGACCCCTTCGCGATCGCGGACAGGAGGCTGCTCGTTCATGGAAAGCTCCTGGATATTGGATAATGCCCTAATTATTCCACCCGATACGCCTCCATAGCATAATACTCCGCCAGCCCCAGCCGGTCGGCTTGCGCCGCCGTGTCCAGGTTCCGCGACTCCACCCGCTGCCAGAACTCGCGGTCGTCGTAACCACCTGGGAATGGTGCCACGTCTTTTTGCGACTGATGCTTGAAGATCGCCAGGATCTTCTTGCGCAGCTCCTCCTGCGACAGCGGCACCAGTACATCTGCCTGCGTCAGCGTCCACTCCTCCCATGCGCCACGATAGAGCCAGATATCGGGTTCGCCTTCGTAACTCTCCAGCGCTCGATCGATCGCCGCCCGGCACAGACGGTGCGTGCCGTGCGGGTCAGAGAGATCGCCCGCCACGAAGATCAAATCGGGTCGAAAATCGCCTAGCAGCTTCAACACGATCTCGACGTCTCGCTCGCCGATCGGTCGCTTGCGCACCTCGCCGGTCCGGTAGAACGGCATGTTCAGGAAGCGGGCGGCCGAGCGTGGTAAGCCGACAGCGGCAATTGCCGATAGCGCCTCCGACTCGCGGATGAACCGCTTCAGAATCTGCACTCGCTCCGTATCCACATCGCCTGGCTGCTTATTGTGGAAGCCTTGCTCGATCTGCTTCCTTAAGGTCCGCAATTTCTCCTGATCGAGATCCAGCGCCGGCGCAGCCCGCACGACGAAGTCCAGATGCCGCTGTACGTCGTGATCGAAGACCGCGATGTTGCCGCTCGTCATGTAGGCGACTGTGATTTCGTTGTCGTTCTCCCACAGCTTTCGCAATATTCCACCCATCGAGATCACATCGTCATCCGGGTGCGGAGAAAATACGAGCACCTTCCGACCCCGCGGCAGCTTCGCACGGCCCCGGACCTTGTCGCGCAACCGAGTGAATACGTCACCGTTGACTTCCCCGGCGCTCGCGTACTTGTTGAGAAGCGGGCTGAGATGGTTCTCCCGGTAGTCTCTTGCCGTCAACTTGAGGATCGCCTTACCCGTCTCCTCCGCCAGCCAAACCACCGCGTCTTCGATCATCTCGGGCGTCCACTCGACCGGCTCCAATACCCAGGGCGTCTTTATCCGGGTCAGCTCGCCCGCCGCCGCTAGATCGAGGTACACGCTGGCGTTCCCGTGTCGCTGTAGGTAGGTGGCGCTCACATCTTGCGACACCTCGCCTTCAACCGCTCGGCGCACGATCGCCGCCTTGTGCTCGCCGGTCGCGATGAGCGCGATCTCCTTCGCCTCCATTATCGAGGCGATCCCCATGGTGATCGCCTCGAGCGGCACGTTGTCTTCGCCGAAGAAGTCAGCCGCCGCGTCTCTCCGCGTGATTGTATCCAACGTAATCAGCCGGGTGCGCGAATCGGGCGACGAGCCCGGCTCGTTGAACCCAATGTGTCCACTACGCCCGACCCCGAGGATCTGGAAGTCGATGCCGCCGGCCTCCCGGATCGCGTCCTCGTATGCCCTACAGTGCGCCTCCAGCTGCTTGCGCGAGACACTCCCATCGGGGATGTGGATGTTATGCGGGTCGAGGTTAAGGTGGGCGAACAGGTTCTCTACCATGTAGAGCCGATAGCTGTGAATGCTATACGGCGACATTGGATAGTACTCGTCGAGATTGAACGTGATCACCTGCGAGAAGTCGACTTCGCCTGCCTCGTACCTGCGAATCAGTTCATGGTAGATGCCGATCGGTGTGCTGCCCGTCGCCAGTCCCAGAACGCAGCGCCCCTTGGCAGCCGTCTCGCGCTCGATCACCTCGACCATGCGATCGGCGAGTAGCACGCCAAGATCCTGCGGGTCATCGACGATCACGGTCGGCATGCGCTCGCACTCCCGCGACCCTGCGACGACGGCGATACCGTCCGATTGGGCGCGCGGCTGCTTGGAGACGGTGTCTTCCATGGCAATGCCTCGCTATGCGCTGAACGGGCTGGAGCGGTGCTGCTCTACTAATATAAGTACCGTTACCGCGGTCGGCGGCACGCTCCGAGTTGGCTCACACCGGGGACGTCCGCGCCGACCGGTGTCCCCACCAACGCCAAAGCAGCGCGAACACACCGATATTCAGTACCAGTCCCAGCCAGCCGCGTTCCGGATCGATGATGGCGTAGGACGAGATGCCCAGTTCGCCCATTCGCGTGCCGTACCCGAAAAAGGTGTAGGCCAGAGCGTTCCACAGGCCGTGCGAAAGCGACGGCACCAGGATCGACCCCGATCTCAACCGCATCATCCCCCAGTTCAATCCGATGAACAGGATGTTCGCCAGATAGAGGGGAACGATCGCCGCCGGGAGCGCGAACTCCGTCTCCATCACCGCTATCGGCAGATGCCAAGACATGAACACGGCGCTCGTCCACACGAGCACGATCGTCGTCCGCTGGCCCTCCCGCTTCAGCACGCCCCACAGCCAACCGCGGAAGAAGGCCTCTTCGGTGAGCAAGGCGCCCAGCGCGGTAGCCGCAAACACAGTTCCCAACTCCAAAGCCAGCCAATTCCAGCGAGCCATGCCCCGCTCACCAGCACCGAAGGCGAAGCCGATTAGCATCAGGGGCCCCATTACGGCCATAGGATAGGCGAGCCCCGCGATGTACGACCGCCGATCTCCCCACCGAAGCCCCAACTGGTGGCCTGCGAGGCGCGTCAGGGCCCAGAACAGAAGGAACAGTCCCAATACGGCCAGCGTATACGCCCACGTGAACCCGGTGAGCACCGCGAGGAGGGGCGAGAGCAGGACCACCGCCACGCTCCCAGCGATAGGCCAGCCCCGGCCCGATGGTGTCCTCATCTGCAACCTCGCTTCCTGAAATCACATTCCAAGAGCCCCGCGCACATCCCGACGGCCGATTGTGCAGCCCGCCCCCGCAGCCGCCGATGCCGCCGGAGTCTGTCTCACGCTCGGCGATCACTATAATATGAAGCCGGTCATCCCGTACGACCGGAGACGGCCCCTGCGAGACCGGGAGCCGTATACGCCCCAACAGCGCAGTCCAACACACGGATAGCCGACCAAGCTCAAGCCGCCCAACCGGTGTTGGGCGAGCCACGATTGTCACCAGCGATCCGCCCGCAAGGAGGGACGGGGATGCACACGACCGCGCCGAGCCGCTGTCTGATCCTGGCCGCAGCAACGATCGCCGTGGTCCTCGCCGCCGACGGCGCGAGCTCCCAGGACACCCCCTACTGGGAGAACCCCGCCGTATTCGCCATCAACAAGCAGCCCCCACATGCCACGCTCTTCCCGTTCGAGAGCCGAGACCTGGCGCTGGCGGGCGACGAGACTCGATCGGCATACTACAGGCTGCTGAACGGGAGCTGGAAGTTCAACTGGGTGAGGAAGCCGCAGGACCGGCCCGTAGGCTTCTATCGCGAGGACTACGGCGATTCCGACTGGGATGAGATCTCGGTACCTGGCAATTGGGAATTGAGCGGCTTCGGTGTGCCGATCTACCTGAATCAGCCGTACGAGTTCGAGGAAAACCCACCTTACATACATCACGACTACAACCCGGTCGGCTCGTACCGTACCAGCTTCGTAATTCCGGAGAACTGGACAGACCGCGAAATCTTCATCCACTTCGGCGCCGTGAAGTCGGCCATGTACCTCTGGGTCAACGGCGAGCACGTGGGATACAGTCAGGGGAGCAAGCTACCGGCCGAGTTCGACATATCACCCTACGTTCGCACCGGCCGTAACACAGTGGCCGTCGAAGTCTACCGCTGGAGCGATGGCAGTTACCTCGAGTGCCAGGATTTCTGGCGAATCAGCGGCATCGAGCGCGACGTGTTCCTCTGGGCGGCGCCCAAGGTTCACGTCCGCGACTTCC
>JASFTI010000055.1:0-13658 GCA_050053635.1 Gemmatimonadales bacterium | reverse complement strand
GATGCCGGAATCGGCGCCCTTCGTACGCGGCGCTCCCGGGATGGCGGTCTCGCAGTCCTGCTCTTCTCCCTCGAACGTCACATTACAGCCGGACTCGATACCGAGTACGGGGCCCGAGAAGAGGCGCGGCGACATCGGTAGCGGCAGCTTGATCACTGCCAGGACGGGGATCTCGAAGTAGGTCAGGTCGATGGCGACACTGGCATCGCCTTCGGAAAAGCCCTTCTTGGAATACAAGACCTCGGTCTGCAGGGCGAACCAGCTGGAAATGTCCACCAACCCGATCAGACCCAGGTGGTAGCCGGTCTGGGTGCCGGTGTCGCCGGTAAAGACCGATCCCTTGGCATCGGCAGCGGCGATGTTGACCCCGCCCCTCAAGCCGTAGTGCAGCCGCTGAGCCTGGGCCGGGGTGGCGAGGGTGAGAGATGCGGCTAGCATGGCTATTGTGAGTCGCTTCATCGGAATCGCTGCTCCTATCCGTATGGCCACCTCGGCCGGATGTCTGTCGTCCTGGTATCGAGGCGGTGGTCTTATAAGCGGCGCGTAGGTGGAGCGCAAGCGCTACTCCGCCAGCCTAAACACCTGAAAGGTCTGCATCGCTGACGGGTGGTTCTTCCCACACTCCCCTACGAGGCCGGGCGTGAGGAGTTTCGGGGCCGACGAGCGTAGGAAAAGAAGCCCTGTCGTGGTTTGCGCGACAGGGCCTCTTTGGATAACTGTGCGCCGCGTGCTTCGGCGCTACACCTCCCACCCGCCGATCAGGCGGCGCAGGTCCTCGGCGGCGGCGACCAACTGGTTCACCGAGGCGCTGATCTGTTGGGTCGTCGCCGACTGTTCCTGCACGGCGGCGCTCACGTCCTGGCTGCGAGACGCGTGCGCCGTGGCCGTCGCCGTCACCGACTCGACGTGGCCCGCCACTTGCTCGAGCAGGGTTCTGCTTCGCTCCACGGTGGCCAGCGCCTGGTCGGAGGCCTGGGCGACCTTGTCCAGGCCGGCGGCGATGGTATCGAGGGCATCCTCGGCGCCGCGCGCCACGCCCTCGACCTCTACGACTTGGCCCTCGCCCTGCCGCATCTTGACGACTGCGGCGCCGACGCGCTCGCGGAGCTTGGCGACGACTTCCTCCACCTCGGTGGCTGCCCCGTCGGCCTCTGCCGCCAGCTTGCCGACCTCGTCGGCCACGACGGCGAATCCGCGCCCCTCGTGGCCGGCGTGCGCCGCCTCGATGGCGGCGTTCAGCGAGAGTAAGTGTGTCTGCTCGGCGATCGAGGCGATTCGCTTGACGAAGCCGGTGATGCGGTCGGTGGCGTCCTCGAGCCCTTCGAACTCCATGGCGGAGCTGTGCACGTACTCCTTGAGGCTCAGCAATAGGGAGATGGCCTGGCGCACCGAGTCCTGGGACTGGCCGGTCTGCTCCTGGATCGAGTGGCTCAGCTGGCGATTACGGCTGGCATCCGATTCGATCTTCCGCGCCCCTTCCCGTAGCTCGACCACCGCTGCGGCCGTCTCGCTCAACGAGCCGGCCTGTCTATCGGCCCCTTCCGATATCTCGCCCATCGCTTGCGCGACCTCGTGGGTCGAGGAGGCCACCTGCTCCGAGATCGAGGAGAAGTCGGCCGCGGAGGAGGAGATCTGGGAAGCGGTCGAGACCACTTGCCCGGCGACATCGGTCATGCCCGAGGCCATGGCGTTGAACGAGAACCCGAGATCGGCGAACTCCTTCGGCATGCCCGATGTGCCGACCCGGGCGCGCAGCTGGCCGTCACCCAACCGTCTGGCCGCCGCGACCAGCTCGGCCAGCGGGCGATCGATGGAGCGTACGGTCGCGTAGGCGAGACCTCCGCCGACCAGCAGGGCGAGCAGCAGGATGCCGAAGACGTAGCGTGCGCGCTCCAGGGCGCGTTGCTGGAAAGCGGCGCTGGAGTTAGCCAGAACCAGGGTCTGCCTTTCGCCGAGCGCCGAGATCAAACCCGCCACCTGCTGTGCCAGCGGTTGTAGCTCGTCGGCCAGCTGGCGTGCCTCCGTGCGCCGGCCGATGTCGTATAGCGCGTGGGCGCGAGCGAATTCGACCTCGAGAGTGGTGAGTGCCGCGGTCAGTTGCTCGACGAGCAGGACGTCGTCGGCGGAGAGGCCCTCGAGCTCTCGGTAGTGGTTGGCCAGATCCTGGGTGCGGCCGGCGAGCTGGCTGTACTGTCGCTTCTGGTCGGGATCACCGGTGGCGAGATAGCCATCGGCGGCGAAAATCAACTCTAGAACGTCGGCCTGCAGGCCGCTGCCCCACTCGGCCACGCGCGTTACCTGTGTCATACCGGCGTCGTACTCGTTGGCCAGTCCGTTGAGCGAGCTGATGCCGATCAGGCCGCTTGCCAGCAGGCCGAAGAGCAGTACGAGGAAAGCGCCGGCCTGTCGAGCCTTGATAGTGTGAATCACGAGCCACCTTCTACGCTGACGAACTGGATAGCATTACCGGATATGCGGCCTATGGCGAAACTCTTGCCGATCGGGTCGCCGTTTTCGTCGAACGCGATACGTCCGCTGACGCCGAGTAAGGCATCGCGCTCTCTACCGACCTGCTCGAGGTAGTCGCGTATCCTCGCCCGGTCGGAGCCGACCTCACTCGCCGCCCGCGCCAAAAGCATCAAGGCATCGTAGGCGAGAGCCGCGAAGTGGTCGGGCGGCTCACCGTAGCGGGCCTGATAAGCCTCGACGAACACCTGGTCCCCGCCACCAGGAGCGTCGGGGTGGTAGAGCAATCCGATGTAGGTCCCCTCGAAGACCGGTCCCTGGCCCGCGAGCCCCAGGATCCCGTCTCCGCCCACGAAGGGTGCGTCGATGCCCAGTGCGCGCGCCTGGCGGATGACCGGCGCGGCACCGATGTCGGTGCCGCCGATGAATACGAGGTCGGGTCGCGCGGCACGGATCCCCATCAGATAGGCTTCGAAGTCGGTGGTCTCGCCCTCGATGAAGGGGTACTGCTCAACCAGGGCGCCGCCACCGGCCCTGTACGCCCTCCCGAATCCATCACGCAGACCGCGGCCGTAAGGGTCGTTCGCGTAGATGATCGCCGCTCTCGTGCCCAGCTCGCGTAGCGCGAACTCGGCCAGCCCGGCGGCGTTGACCACGTCGCTCGAGCAAACGCGGAAGATCCACTCGCCGGCATCGCTGATCTCGGGGCTGGTAGCAACCGGCGACACGGCGGGAAGTCCGCGGTTGTAGATCGGAGCCGCGGCGAGCGTGGCGCCCGAGTTGACGTGGCCGACCACGGCCAGCACCGAGGGGTCACTGAACAGCCTGTCGGCCACTGTGACCGCCCGGCGCCTGCTGGCGCTGTCGGTCAGCGCTACGAGCTCGACCGCTCGCCCGTCGATTCCGCCCGCCGCGTTGAGTTTGCCCTCGGCTAGCTCGGCGCCGCGTAGGGTGCGTGAACCGATGAACTGCTCGAGCGGCGCCGCCACGCCGAAGCGGACGGTGTCGTCGGAACCCCCTGTGCCACAGGCGGTGGCTGCCAGGATTAAAGCTGCCAGTCGGGGGAGCGAGCCACGCGTACGACCTGATCGTATGAGCATCTTTGGAAAGGAGTATGGGGAAGCGGGAGGGGGAGACGCGGTAAGCTACAATAATGGAAAGGCTTACGTGCCGTCAAGGATGCGGGTGCGGCGCCGGCCAGGGCCCCGGCCCCGCGCGAGCTTCGCCGCCGACACATCGGAGGTGCTCATCTCGTAGGGAAGGGCGGGCCTTCCGGCCCCACGGGCACGACTCCGAAGATCCGACAAGGAGGTAGAATGGGCGGCCTCTTCCGCCTGATCCTGGCGGTCGCCGATATCTGGGCGCTGTTGAACGTCTGGCAGAGCGATGAGTCTACGGGCAGCAAGCTCCTGTGGACGGTCGTGATTCTCGCGCTGCCGTTCCTGGGCTTCATCATCTGGCTTCTCTTCGGACCGAAGAAATAGCGTGGCTCCGCCGGTGCCGTGTGCCGGGCCTCCGGCGGTGCTCAACCCTCGGGCGGTCCGGCCGACTGCGCGGCCTCGCTCTCGGCCACGGCGGCCTCAGGGGTCTCGACGATCAAGAAGTAGGTGAATAGCAGGCCGGGCCAGCCGTGTAACGCCAGTCGGCCCATCGAAGTGTTCACGTGCCAGACGAGATCGTACGGGGTCACGACGTAGACGAAGAGGTAGGCTGCCAAGACCAGGCCCAGCGTAGAAAGCATCGTGCCCACGCTCTCTCGCTCCACTACCCTCTCGCGCCAGCCCACCACCACCAGGTAGAGCGCCAGCACCAGAGGCGCTGCAGCCGGCCAGCCACTGAGGTTGAGGAAGCGTTTGCCGAACGACGTCAGCACGAACCACAGCCGCCAGGGGTCGGCCAGCCGGTCGACGACGTCGGCGGGCCGCAGTGAGGCCAGGAGATCGTTGCTCGGCGCGATCCCCCACTTGAACCCGATGATCAGGACCAGCATCGGTGCCAGCCCGAGGAGCATGACTCCTTGGCGGCGAACCGCCTGCTTCCAGCCTCGCAGGTGGGCGACGACCAAGGGGTGGGCGACGAACAGGGCGAGCACGAAGACCAGACCTTCGTTCTTCGTCCAGGCGGCGAGGCCCGCGGTCAGCCCCGCCAGCGCGACGAAACGGAGCGACCCTTCCTTGACCGTGTCGGCGAGCGCCAGCGCAACGAGCGTCGCCAGTATGAAGAAAGCTAACGGGACGTCGGCGTACTGATTCGCGCCCCTGTAGATCAGCGAGTGACAGCAGAGAAGTACGATTCCGGCCAGCAGGCCCTGGCCGCGGCTGCGCAACGACGTGAGCGCTCCCAGAAGCAGGAAGGCCGTCGCGAGCGTAAAGAGCAGGCCCAGTAGAATCGGTACAGCCTGCGGTTCGGAGCCGATGAAACTCCAGCCGCGTGCCACCGCCCCGGGCACGAGCAGCGGATAGTCGGCGTGCGTCCAGGTCCCCAGCAGATCCGAGAAGGCATCCCGCCAATGGTCTGCGCCACGGAACAGGAAACGGGCGCGCAGGTTCCAGATGGTCGCGGCGTCCCAGCCGCCGTGCGGGTAGGTCGCCGAACGGTAGCCGAAGCTGACGAGCGCTACGATGAGCGAGACGGCGAACCCCGAGGCCAAGAGCCAGGAGAGGAACGGTGCCGTGATCGGGCGGATGCCGGCGATGGGGAGACCGGCCAGCGCTCCGGACCGCACCCGGCGCAGCACCAGGGCGAGCAGTACAGCCAGACCGACGACCTCAACGAAGACGTACGGTTTGGGGGAACCGAAAGCGACTAGCCCGACGAAGAAACCCGCCGAAGACAGACCCAGGCCCAGCCCGGTGCCCAGCGCCAGGATCAGATAGATCGACGCTCGCGCCCGAGGCCAGAAAGCACATATAAGCAGAGATCCGCCGAGGACGGGGATGAGAAACGCGGGTGCCAGCGTCATCGCCCCTCACCCTCGAGCAGCAGGACGCCGTCCCCCAGATCGCGCCGGACCACCAGGCCGGCGCGGTACGCCCTGGCACCTGTCGTTTCGACCGCCGAGTCGGCGGGATAGTTGCCTACCACGATCGGAAAATTCGTCCCTCTCACCACGATTACCGGGGCGAGCGCATACTGAGTGAGGAAATAGTCCCGCAGGGCATCGACGGTCGTGAACGCACTGCCGCTCAACCCGTCGCTCGCGTAGCCCACAACACCGCGTTGTGGCAGATGCTCTCTCAACGGCCGCAGCCGCTCGTCCTCTTCACTCGTCCGGCGAAGGTTGGCGGCCTGGGTCGCGGTAGGCGAGTCGCGATAAGTCGCCACGGCGTGGTAGAGCGTCTCGGCGCTCCCGGCGAGCGCGAGGCAGATAGTGGTCGCCAGCGCGATCCGCGCCAGCAGAGGCCGGTGGGTCAGCATATCCGCCAAGATAGGTGCCGCGCGTCGATTCAGCCACGAAGGAGTCGGCCTGGAACCCGGCGCAGCGGGGCTGGCGTTGACTCGAGGGACGCCAGGCTGCATGCTGAGTCAGGCCTGGAGACAAACCCTGGAGGGAATTCCAATGATCTGTCGGAGCTTGCTATGGAGCCGGGCTGCGGCTCGTCCGGTACTGTCGGCGGCCTGGCGCCCCAGGACGCGGCGCTCGCTGTTCGTCCTACCCATCGTCTTGGCTCTGCTGGGCGGTCCTCTCGACGCCTTCGGGCAGTACGAGAACATCGTCCTGCCCTGCGACACAATCGAGTACCTGTTCCGCTACGAGGATTTCCGGCTCGCACAAATGATGGACACGCGCTTCGAGGGGGACCGGACGCAGGTAGTCGTGCTGGTGTTTCCGGGGTACATGCCGTTACGGGCGAAGTGGGCGGCGGCGCCGCGGGGCGCCGATTCGTTCAACAATCGGCCGCGGTTCGAGATCGCGGTCTATGAGCTGCAGAAGCTGTTCCTGGATGAGGAGGATTACGTTGTGCCGCCGACGGTGGCCCGCGCCATGACTCTGGAAGAGTACCCCAGAAGTAATGCCGTTCGCACGACATTCAGCGGCATAGACGGCGTGGTGGTTCTGATGCAGTACTGGCTCAGCAACGTGACCGACGAGGACGTCTTCGATGAGGACCGAATCGAGGAGGATTCGGTGTACGCGCGTCACCTCGCCGACATGAACATACTGACGTATCTGGTGAGGCACGCGGACGCGAACCCGGGCAACTTCCTGATCTCGACGGCCGGAAACGCGCAGGTCTTCGCGGTGGATAACGGCGTATCGTTCGGCGATATCAGCGATCGGCCCGACGACTGGCGGAAGATGCGCACCGAGCGCTTGCCACGAGGTACGGTCGAGAGGCTGCGGGGCATCACCGAGGAGGATCTCCAGCAGGCGCTGGGCGTGCTGGCGCAGTTCGAGGTCCGAGGCGAGCAACTGGTCCAGGTGGAACCCACGGAGAACCTCGATCCAGGGGACGATATACGCCGGTCGGACGACGTGATCCAGTTGGGGCTGGACGACGGTGAGATCGAGGACGTCTATGAGCGCCTGCAGGATCTGCTGAAGGAGATAGACGAGGGCGAGTACGAGATCTTCTGACTGCGATGCGAATGAGTTTTAGGAACCTGACGACAATCGGCGTTGCGGCGCTGGCAGTTCCGCTGCTGGCGGCGGCCGGGTCGGCGGTCATCCGCGATTGTGGGCCGGCGCGGTCCGCTCCCCAGCAGAATGCCGGGCAGGCGGAGGACCGTTTCGATGGCGAATACGGCCTCTGGGTGCGGGAGGGCGGCGATTCGCTCGAGGTCCACTGGTTGACAGGGGAAGAGGGTGCAGGATATCTGGAAGTTTTGGCCGACGGCCGCCGGGCCTACGAGATCGAGACCGCGCCCGGCACGGCGCACGCTGCGGCCTTCGCCAGGCCGGCGGCGCACGAGCTGACCCTGCGCTACGGCGGTAGCGGCGACCCGCAAGACACGCATGAGACAGCGATCTACTTCGACCTCCCGCGGCGCCCGATCCGGACCGAGTTCGAGGACGTCGACACGCTCTTTGTAGTCGGGGACGTGCACGGCCAATACGGAACGCTCACCGAGCTGTTTCGCAACGCGGATCTCGTCGACGAGGATGATCGGTGGACCGGCGGCCAAAATTGGGTCGTACTGCTCGGCGATCTTTTCGATCGTGGGCCCGATGTCCACAAGACCTTGTGGTTCCTGTACGAGTTGGAGCGTGACGCGGCGCGACAGGGCGGCCGCGTCCAGATCCTACTGGGTAATCACGAGATCATGGCGATGACCGACGACCCCCGATACGTGTCGCCAAAGGAGCAACTCATCGCCGTGCGACACGGGGTCGCTTACTGGCAGCTGTTCGACCCCCGTAGCTCGATCCTCGGCAAGTGGCTTGCCACGAAGCCTGCGCTCATCAGGATCGATCGGGTGCTGCTCACCCACGGCGGCGTCGGTCCCGAATACATGGGCTATTCGATCCCCGAGTTCGACGACTCGCTGGCGCTGTTCATGAGCGAGGAGTGGTTCTACCGCATGGCCGACACTACCGCCGCCTACACGCCGATGGACTCGGTCGCCCTCTTCCGTCGCCTCGATTTCTTCTTCGACGAGAATAGCGTTTTCTGGTATCGGGGCTACGTCCGGACGGATACACTGGTCGACGTGCTCGGGCAGGTTCTCGACAAGTATGGGACCGATATCCACGTTGTCGGTCACACGGCCGTCGATTCCGTTCAGCAGAGGTACGACGGCGCTTTGATCACTGTGGACCTGAAGGACACGGCGACGGAGATGCTTCTGCTGGTCCGCAGCCCTGCGAGCTATGAGAGGTATCGCTACTCCAGCTCGGGACCACCACAGCCGCTGGCGGCCGCCGCCCCGGTCGCCCCGGGAAACCACCGGTAGCGCAAGGTCGTAGAGAGCCGTAAGGTTCACACCCGCAAGCCCCACCCATCTCTTTGACTCCAGGCCCAGCTGCAAAAGACGCCAGCGGCGGCCGGGTCGACGAGGCCGGATACACCGTCGAGGTCCAGATCCCGCTAAAGAGCTTCCGTTGTGCAGAAGGTGACTCGGTCAGCATGGGGGTCATCTTCGAGCGCCACAGCAGCTGTCCGCCGCTGGACCCGAATCAACGGGAGCGGCTGACGCAGATGGCGCCCATCGCCAACCCTGGCGGCCGACGGACCATCCAACAGTGCGTGAGGGGTCGGCGAACGGCCGGGCCGTGACGGCCAGCGGGTGGCTTGACCGACGGTTCCAGGTGTCCGATTGTGGGATTGTGGGGTCCCACAGGGGGACACCCGGCGGCGGGCCCGGGACCCGGATATCCTGGATTCTATTGTGGTTTGGCGCTCCTGAGCGGTGCCCGGCGTGGCACGGATCTTCCCCGTACGAATCCGCAAGGGCATGTGATCCGTATAAGGAACTGAGGGTTCGCATTTCAACTCACGTGGGTGATTTCTAGTGGATATCAAGCGGGAACCGAGGCGAAAGACGAAGCGCTGGGTCTACCTCGGCGTCGGCATCGTCGCGGTTGTCGTGATCACGGTGGCGCTGGGCCAGCTGGGGCCTGCCGCTCCCAGCGTCGACCGGTCGAACATCTGGACCGACGTGGTCAAGCGCGGCGAAATGGTGCGGCGGGTCCGCGGCCCGGGGAACCTGGTCTCGGAGCAGGTCCGCTATATCGCGGCGCTGACGGCTGGGCGCGTCGAGCGCAGGCTGGTGGAGCCCGGGGCCGTGGTGGATAGCGCCACGGTGCTGCTGGAGCTCAGCAACCCGGATGTCGAGATCCAGGCGCTGGACGCGCAGCGTCAGCTGACGGCGGAAGAGGCGCGTCTCGCGGATCTGCGGACCCGGCTGGAGAACCAGCGGCTCAGCCAGGAAGGGCTGGTGGCGACGGTCCGCGCCCAGTACCTGGAGGCGATGCGAAACGTCTCGCGCGACGAAGAGCTGGCGGATAGGGGCCTGCTGTCGGACATCGATCTGCAGAACTCCCGCGACAGGGCGGAGGAACTGGAGAGGCGGCTGGAGATCGAGCAGCAGCGCCTGGCCGTGATGAGGGACGCGGTGGAGACCCAACTATCGGCGCAGCGCGCGCAGGTCGAGCGCCTGCGGTCGATCGCCGTGTTCAAAGAGAATCTCGTCTCCTCGATGAAGGTGGTCGCTGGTGTGTCGGGTGTCCTGGCCGACATGCAGTGGGAACCCGGCCAGTGGGTGAGGCCGGGGGACAACCTGGCGCGGATCGTACAGCCCGGCCGGCTGAGGGCGGAGGTGCGGATCCCAGAAACGCAGGCAAGAGATGTGGCGATCGGGCAGGTGGCATTGATCGACACGCGTCCCGACACCGTCCTGGGGCGAGTGATCCGCATCGATCCCGCGGTTCAGAGCTCCAGTGTGACCGTCGATGTGCGCCTCGAAGGGGAATTGCCGAAAGAAGCGCGGCCGGACCTGAGCATTGACGGAACCATCGAGATTGAACGACTGACCGACGTGCTCTACGTGTCGCGGCCGACGTACGGCCAGGCGAACAGTCTGGTGGGGTTGTTCAAGCTCGTCGACGACGGACGAGCGGCCGTGCGCGTCCCCGTGCGGCTGGGCCGCGCATCGGTCAACACGATCGAGATCATTGAGGGCTTGCAGGAAGGTGACGAGGTTATCGTGAGTGATATGTCGAACTGGGATGAATACGACCGGGTACGACTTAGATGATGAACTCGAACCGAGAGCGAAAACAGAACCATGGCTAGTCAGAACGGCTCTTCCTTGATCCAGCTAGACGGAGTGGGTAAGGTATTCTACACCGAGGAGCTGGAGACACACGCGCTGGACGACATTCATCTGGAGATCCAGAACGGGGAGTACGTGGCTATCGCGGGTCCTTCAGGCTGCGGTAAGACGACTCTGCTGTCGATCCTCGGCCTTCTGGATACCCCAACCTCGGGCGGCTACACGCTCGACGGCGAGCCGGTGGCGAGCCTTACGGCGTCGCAGCGCGCACGTATCCGCAACCAGCACATCGGCTTCATCTTCCAGGCGTTCAACCTGATCGGCGATCTGACGGTATACGAGAACGTCGAGCTTCCGCTGACCTATCGTGGCATGCCGTCGGCGGAGCGCAAACAGCGAGTCCATGACGCTCTGGAACGCGTGGGGATGGCGCACCGAGTCAATCACTACCCCGCGCAGCTGTCGGGCGGCCAGCAGCAGCGCGTAGCGGTGGCGCGGGCGCTGGTCGGCCAGCCGTCGATCCTGCTTGCCGACGAGCCGACGGGTAACCTGGACTCGAAGAACGGCAACGCGGTGATGGAACTGCTGCGCGAGCTGCACGGTGAGGGCTCGACGATCTGCATGGTGACACACGATCCGCGCTACGCGCACTTCGCCGATCGTACCCTGAACCTCTTCGACGGCCAGATCGTCAGCGAGGCGAACGGCGAGAAGCTGAAAGAACTGGAAGAGAGCGGCTTTGACGTATGATTAGCTCGACATTCGACAGCCTACAAAGGTTGGCCGATGTCCAGCTTTCTTTCAGCGATCGACCCCCGACGTCCGAGATTCAACCTTCAACACCGGGCGTCGGGGGTCGAACTTAGAACGTCGAGCGCTGAGGGGTGAGCGGGGCGTCGAGAACCGGCCGTGGGTTGTCGGCTGTCGAAGTCGATCGAGAGAACACGCCACCGATAGCTGAACCATTGTCTAGCTACCGCGTCCTCATCGCCGACGACCAGCCCGACGTGCTGCAGGCTCTCCGCCTGTTGCTGAAGGGCGAAGGCTTCGAGATCGAGACCGCCAGCTCGCCGGCCGGTGTCCTGTCGGGTATCGAGGCGCAAGATTTCGACGCCGTCCTGCTCGACCTCAACTACAGCCGTGATACGACGTCGGGCCGTGAAGGGCTCGATCTGCTGGCCACGATTCAGCTCTTAGACGACACGCTACCGGTAATCGTGATGACTGCCTGGGCGAGCGTGGAGACGGCGGTGGAGGCGATGCGGCGCGGCGCCCGCGATTACGTACAGAAGCCGTGGGATAACGCGCGGTTGCTAGCCACGCTACGCACGCAGGTCGAGCTGGGACGGGCGCTGCGCAAGGGTCAGCGACTGGAGCATGAGAACCTGCGGCTGCGCGAGCAGGAGCTGCCGGGACTGATCGCCGAGTCGCGCGCGATGCAGCCGGTGCTGGAAATTATGGAGCGGGTCGCCGCGTCGGATGCGAACGTCCTGATCAGCGGAGAGCACGGGACCGGCAAGGACGTGGTAGCGCGATGGTTGCACGCGGCGTCCGACCGGGGGACCAAGCCGCTGGTAACGGTAAACGCCGGCGGTATCTCGGAGACGCTATTCGCGAGCGAACTGTTCGGGCATGTGAAGGGTGCATTCACCGACGCGAAGTCCGACCGTATCGGTTGTTTCGAGCTGGCACATAGCGGAACGCTGTTCTTGGACGAGATCGCCAACGTTCCGCTCCAGCAACAGGCGAAGCTGTTGCGTGTGCTCGAGACCGGCGAGCTTCAGCGTGTCGGATCGTCGAAGACGCGGCATGTAGATGTCCGACTCTTGTCGGCGACGAACGCGGACATTTTTGAAGAGGTAGCCGAGGGGCGGTTCCGGGAGGACCTGCTGTATCGGCTCAACACGGTGGAGATCGAGCTGCCCCCTCTGCGCGATCGGCGCGAGGATATACCGCTGCTGGCTGGTAACTTCCTCCTGCGGCTGGCGGAGCGGTACCGGAAGCCGGTCGAGCGCTTCGAGGCCGACGCGATGCAAGCATTGCTGGAACATTCGTGGCCGGGCAACGTGCGTGAGCTGGAGCACGTGGTCGAGCGCGCCGTCCTGATGGCGAGGGGACCGGCGATCCGCGCCTCGGATCTGGGCCTGCGATCGCGAGGTGATGGCGGTGCGCCGCTCGAGGAGATGAAATTGGAGGAAGCGGAGCGTTATCTTGTCCAAAGGGCGCTCGAGCGTCATGGCGGCAACGTGAGCCAGGCGGCCGCGGCGCTCGGCCTCAGCCGCAGCGCCCTATACCGGCGCCTCCAGCGCTACGACCTGCCACACTAGCATGCGCCACGAACAGCGCATACTCGTTATGACGCTGATCGCCGGGCTGCCCGGCACGCTCGTGGCGACGATCCTGCTCTGGATCGGTGACTACTCGACCAAAGTCCAGTGGACCTTCACACTGGTGGTTGCCTCTATCTGGTTGGGCTACGCGTTCGCGGTGAGGGAGCGCGTCATCCGTCCCCTGCAGACACTGTCGAACATGCTCGCCGGCTTACGCGAGGGTGACTACTCGATAAGGGCCAGACGGAGCAGTCCGAGGGGCCCGCTGGGGCTCGCCATGCTGGAGGCGAACATCCTCGGCGAAACGCTTCGTGGGCAGCGGCTGGGCGCTCTGGAGGCGACGGCGCTGTTGCGACGCGTGATGGAGGAGATCGATGTGGCGGTCTTCGCCTTCGACGCCGCGGGCCGATTGCGGCTGGCCAATAGAGCCGCTGAGCGCCTGCTCGACCAACCGCTGGAACGGTTGATCGGCCGCGACGCGGCTTCGCTCGGCCTCGCGCGACCGCTGGAGGAGAGTCCCGGGACGATGGACCTGACCTTTCAAGGCCGCCTGGGGCGTTGGGACGTACGGCAAACGACATTTCGTCAGGGTGGGGTGCCCCACCGGCTCCTGGTGCTGGCCGATCTCAGCCAGGCGCTTCGCCAGGAGGAGCGCCAGGCGTGGAAGCGGCTCATCCGCGTGTTGAGCCACGAGATCAATAACTCGCTGGCCCCGATCAAGTCGACGGCGGAGAGCCTGCTGAGCCTGACGCGGCGAGACCCGCGGCCCGCCGACTTGGACGATGATGTGGAGCAGGGTCTCAAGGTGATCGCCGGGCGTTCCGAGGCGTTGAGCCGCTTCATGGCCTCGTACGCCGACCTGGCGCGGCTGCCGCCGCCGGAGCCGGGTCCAGTGGATGTCGGGGCGTGGGTCCGGCGGATCGCCGAATTGGAGACGCGCCTGCCGGTTACCGTGTGTGGCGGTCCCGAAGTGACAGTCCTCGCCGACGGCGACCAGCTCGACCAGCTGCTGATCAACCTCGTAAGGAACGGTGTGGATGCGGCGCTGGACACGGGCGGCGGCGTGGAGGTCGGTTGGCGGCGTGAGGATGGCAAGCTGGAGGTGTGGGTGCGAGATGAGGGCCCCGGGCTTCCCGACACGAAGAA
>JASFTI010000054.1:0-13772 GCA_050053635.1 Gemmatimonadales bacterium | reverse complement strand
GGCGTTCACCACGATGACGCCGTCACCGCAGTCCACGTGGGGGGTGTAGGTGGGCTTGTGCTTACCGCGAAGAACCTTGGCCACCTCAGCGGCCAAGCGGCCCAGCACGACGCCATCGGCGTCCACATAGTACCACTGCCGAGCGAGCTCCTCAGGCTTCGCCACCGGGGTCTTCATCGATTTCGTCAGCAGTCCTGCCATCGTGTCGTCAGATTGGCACCGGGTTCCGCGCCGGCGCGGATTTCCGTAGCGGGGTTCACCGCTTTTGGGAACAGCGTGGTAGGATATCCGGAGGATCCAGCTATGTCAAGGAACTTCGGGGGATTTGCGATTGGGGGAAGTGGCAATTGCCAACTCTACCCCAAGAAGCTTTCCAGCGACCGGGCGCGCGACACATGGCGGAGGCGGGCCAGCGCCCGCTCCTTGATCTGGCGGACCCGCTCGCGGGTGACCCCCAGCTGCTGCCCGATCTCCTCCAGCGTCATGGCCTCTTCACCGTCGAGGCCGTAGTAGAGGCGCAGGATCTTGGCCTCCCGGGGTTTGAGGGTCGAGAGGGCGGCTTCGACATTGATCTTGAGCGCCTTTTCGAACGCCTCCTGTTCGGGGCCCGGACGGATGTCGTCGGGCAGGTAATCGAGCAGCTTGTTGTCCTCACCGGGTACGAGGGGGGCGTCGAGCGACAGGTGGGCCATGGCGATGGACATGGTCTTGTAGAGCTCATCGGCCTCGACCTCGAGGCCCTCGGCCAGCTCGCCGACGGTCGGCTCGCGTCCCAGCTCCTGGACGAGAGCGCTGGATCGCTTACCGATCCGGTGCAGTTCGCCGGCACGGTTGAGCGGGACGCGCACGATCCGCGATTGTTCCGCCAGCGCCTGAAGGATCGCCTGGCGGATCCACCAGACGGCGTAGCTGATGAACTTGACCCCGCGTGTCTCGTCGAACTTCTCGGCGGCGCGGATCAGGCCCAGGTTGCCCTCGTTGATCAGGTCAGCGAGGGCGACACCTTGGTTCTGGTACTTCTTGGCGATGGAGACAACGAAGCGCAGGTTCGAGTTGACCAGCTTCTCCAGGGCGACCCGGTCGCCGCGCCGGATCTTGCGCGCCAGGACGCCCTCTTCATCCCGATCGATCAGCGGGTAGGCGCTGATCTCTCTCAGATACTGGTCGAGGGAACCCGGTGGCGTAGCGGCGCGGTGCGTGGGCTCGAACGCCGGCAGGAAACGCACTCGCTCGTCGCGACGGTCGTCATTGCTTCCGCCGTCAGGTGTGTGCTGCCGCCCTTCTCGATTCAATCGCGAAATTCCGCCCCCCAATCGGGACTCTGCAATAACCGTAGACTAACGCCAGGCGATCTATCGAACCAGGTCCCCGACCCGGCTCCATCTCACTTCGGTCAGCCACGGCAGCGGCCGCAGCTTACTGCGATCGAAGGAATAGTAGATGAACAGAGGCCGTCCCTTGATCAGATTTCGATCGACGAAGCCCCAATAGCGAGAGTCCTGCGAGTTGTCGCGATTGTCGCCCATGACGAAGTACTTGCCAGCCGGAACAATAATGGGGCCCCAGTCGTCGCGGGTCGGGCGATAGCTGCCGTCGTCCACCTCGGGCGCGACGTACCCCTTCTGCCACTCGAACTGAGGATCGTAGTAGTCGTTCCCCGGCTGAGTGTGCTGCACGTAGGACTCGTCCAGCCGATCGCCGTTCACGTACAGTTCACCGCCACGCATGGCGACCCTGTCGCCCGGCAGACCCACGACACGCTTGACGTAGTTCTTCGATTGGTCGAGCGGATACTCGAAAACGACTATATCGCCCCGCTCGGGGTTCTCTATCGCCGGCAAGCGCACTTCGGTGAACGGCACCTGGGCGCCGTAGACCGCCTTGTTCACCAGGAGAAAGTCACCGACCAACAGCGTGTCCTCCATCGATCCGGTCGGGATCTTGAACGCCTCTACCGCAAACGTCCTGATGACGAGAAACAGCAGGATCGCCACCGATATCGACTTTACCCATTCCCAGAGCCAACGGCCCGTGCCTTCTTCCGCCCGCCGCCGCTTCGCGCCCTGCGCCTCGTGCGCCGGTTCACCCTGCTTCTTCTTTGACTGTGGTCTCTTCTTGGCCATCACTCGATTTCCCATCAGCTGCCCCGGCCCGTGGGCATCGGGCCGCGGACGCCTAATCATCCTACCTCCCAAGGCGCCTCAAGATCCGCCGCGCCCACTTGTCGTGATGCGCGGCGTCAGTCGAAAGCTATGTCGACACCCTCCGGTTCCGCTAGCTCTCCACTCGGTTGACACCCTGACTGCTGAACTTAGCACGACTGCGGCGCCCCACCAAGTCTCCTACCCACCAGGCTCGACCGAAGTCCTCAGGAAGATGTGATCCTCGCGCACGCCGACGTCCGTCACGAAATGCGGCAGTTCGAACGCGACGGCGTTCGCCGGGAGGTCGACCTGCGACCCACCCTTCAGCTGCGCCAGCAGTTGGTCGCGCATCGCGCTCGGCAACGGCAGCGCTCCAACCTGTACGTCGTCAACGAAGTAGACCCCCGCGCCCGGTCGCAGGCCATCCAACCGCCCACTGAACGAGACCGTGGCCGTGTCGCCCAGAAACGCGACCCACGGCCCCAGCTGCTCGATCCTCGGCACCTCCTGCAGCGCCACGCGGCCCGCCAGCACCAGCTTCTCCTCCTCGATCGCCGCAGCGACATCGCTGACGTACGACGGAAAGAAACCCTTCAACCCGTGCTCTATCCAGGCGTTGAGCTCGTCGGCCTCCAGCCTGGCTTCATCGAGTTCGCCTTGCCCCAATGCCACAATCTTGTCCTCTGCTCGCCGCGCCAGATCGGGAAGATTCGACGACGCCTCCACGCCGGCCTCACCTCGGCCGATGAGGGTCGAGACATAAGATGCTATTTCGTCGCGGGCCAACCATCCGGCCAAGGCGCCCGCTGCGATCAACGTCGCACATCCGATCAGCTTGAAGCAGCTTCGCATGTTCTCTCTACTCGCGACGAAACGGTCACGATTCGAACTCGGCGCTATGAACGATGTCGTAGATTGCTCCCGTCGGCATGAGCCTGCTCCGCACGACATCCAGGGAGCCGATCTGGAACGCATCGCGGTACTCGAGACCGTTCACCAGGTCGGCCAATCCTCCGAAGTCTTTGGGGGAAACATGCTTACGAGCGCGGCCCAACGTCAGGTGCGGTCGGAAGGCGCGCGACTCGCGGGCGAAGCCGAGCCCTGCCAGCTCTCCCTCCAGCGAAGTTTGCAGCGACTCGAGCGTCGGCTCGAGCTCCACACCGACCCAGACGACCTGCGGCCGGCGAAGCGAGGGGAAGGCGCCGAATCCACCGACGGCCATCGCGAACGGCGCCACACCGGCGGCCGCGGCGTCGACGGCGGTGCATACTTCTCGGACCCGCTCTTCCGACACCTCACCCAGGAACTTGAGCGTCAGGTGGAGGTTCTCATGTCGAACCCAGCGGATGGGAAAGCCGGCTTCGCGCAAACCGGCGGCCGCATCGGCCAGCCGGGCCTGCTCGGCCTCCGACGGGACGAGAGCGACGAACGTGCGCATCTAGTAGAGCCCTAGGGCGACGTAGCGAAAGCCGGCCGCCCGAGTTCTGGAGACGACCGCCTCACGGGCACCGACCAGCAGTGGGGCGAAAGCATCGCCGTCCCCGACCAGCACCGCTATCTCGCCGTCGGCGCCGCCACTCTCGACCCGGGCAGCGATCCCCAGCTCCAGAAGGCCGCCCTCTACCTCCCCGATACGGCCGCCCTCGCGTCCGGGGCCCCGCTGCGTGCCGTCAACCGGGCCCTCGTTGAGCGCCCCGCGCCGATAGCCTCCCAGGTCCAGGCAAGCACGCGAGAATCCTGCATCTCGCAGCGCCTCGATGACCCGACCGCGCGGTCCCGGCGCGACCAGCCCGGCCAGGCTGCCAGAGTCGATCTCGAGCCGCGCCAGCTCGCCATGGTCTCTCACCCGGAGCTGCCGCCAAGCCGCCAGCGACCGTAGCCGCGACTCCGCCTCTTCTATCCGGCGCAGGCGTGGGCGCGTGACGGGCGTACCGTAACTGATGCGACTGGCCAGACAAGGCGAGGCCGGCACGTCCCACGTCGGGAGGCCGGCGCGTCGTGAGAGCTTGCGGATCTCTTCCTTGCCCAAGCCCACCTCTTGCAGCGGTGAACGGACGCCCCGCTCGCGCGCCGCGATCAGGCCGGGACGGTGGTCTTCGAGGTCATCGGCATTGGACCCGTCGAGCACGACGGCGCAGCCGTGCTCCCGGGCCAACACCAGGAGACGGTCGAAGAGGTCGGCCTTGCAGAAGTAACAACGGTCGGGCGGATTGGCGGCGTAGCGCGGATCGTCGACCTCCTGCGTATCGATCTCGACACGAGGCAGCCCAATCGAATCGGCGACGGTCTCCGCGACCGCCCGTTGCGCTTCCGGATAGCTGGCTGAGCGACCGGTAACGGCGAGCACCCGGCCCGGGCCCAGCGCATCGAGCGCTGCCTTCGCCAGGTAGACCGAATCGACACCGCCGCTGTAGGCGACCAGTACGGAGCCGCACTGGCGCAGCAGCGCATGCAGAGCCCGCTCTTTCCGTTGCAGGATGTTTCTCTCCGGATCCATTCGTTCGTCGTCGGCGATTATCTCGTCGGCGAATACTCAGGATACCGGTCCGTGATTGTCAAGTTGCCGGCCCCGAGCCCACCGCACGATCGAGTCCACGATACTGGATCGCTTCACCGACGTGTGCCGCCCGGACGGTCTCGCTCGCTTCCAGGTCGGCGACGGTTCGGGCGATCTTGAGCACCCTGTGAAAGGAGCGGGCCGAGAGGCTGAATCGACCCAGCGCCGCCCGCAACAGGGATAGCGCCGTCTCGTCCGCCCTGCAGAACGAGCGTACGTCGCGGGCTTCCATCTGTCCGTTGGCAAACACACCGTCGCGCTTCGTGAAGCGCTGCTCCTGGATGCGGCGGGCCCGCTCGACGCGGGTCAGTACGTCCGTTGAGGTGGTTCCATCTCCGACACCCAAAAGGTCGGGGCACGAGACCGGCGGGACCTCGATGTGCAGGTCGATGCGGTCGAGCAGCGGGCCGGAGATCTTTGCTCGGTAGCGCTGGATCATGCGCGGCGTGCAGCGGCAGCGCTTAGCACCGTTCCCCAGGTGGCCGCAGGGGCACGGGTTCATCGCTGCCGCCAGAACGAAGCGTGCCGGATAGCTGAGTGAGCGCGCGGCTCGACCGATGGTCACTTCGCCGTCTTCCAGCGGCTGCCGCAGTACCTCGAGGACGTTGCGGCGGAACTCGGTGAGTTCGTCGAGGAACAGGACGCCATGATGGGCGAGCGACGCCTCACCCGGGCGGGGCACGGCTCCGCCGCCGATGAGGCCGGCGTCGCTGATCGTGTGGTGCGGTGCGCGAAACGGCCGCTGCCCGACGAGCCCTTCGTCGGGCGCCAGCTGGCCGGCTACCGAGTGGACTCGGGTCACCTCGATCGCCTCAGCCAGACTGAGACGCGGCAGGATGCCGGGTAGCCGGCGAGCCAGCATCGTCTTGCCGCCGCCTGGCGGCCCGACCAACAATATGTTATGGCCGCCGGCAGCGGCGATCTCGAGGGCGCGTTTCGCGTGCTCCTGGCCGCGCACATCGGCCAGATCGAGGGTCGGGTCCGCCCGTCGGCCCAGCGAGGCGGCCGCATCGAAGCGCATCGCTGGAAGCTCACCGCCACCGCTCAGAAAGGCAACCACCTCGCCCAGCGAATTGGCGCCCCGCACATCGAGATCCTCGATCACCGAGGCTTCGGATAGGTTGGGGGCCGGGACGATGAAGCCGGCGATGTCCGCTCGCCCCACCGCCTGAGCCATCGAGAGCGCGCCGCGGATCGGCCGCAAAGCGCCGTCGAGGCCGAGCTCCCCGGCCAGGGCGTAGCGTTGGAAAGAATCAGCCGACAGCTGGCCGCTGGCCGCCAGCAGGCCGCAGGCGATCGGCAAGTCGAAGTGGCTGCCCTCCTTCTTGACATCGGCCGGGGCCAGGTTGACGGTGATCTTGCGGGGCGGGATCTCGAAGCCCGAGTTTTGCAGCGCCGACAGGACCCGCTCCTTACCCTCTTTGACGGCGCTCTGCGCGAGTCCCACCGTCGCGATCGCGGGCAAACCGGCCGCCGCATCGACTTCGACGACGACGATGTAGGCGTCGATGCCTAGTATCGCAGCACTGCGGACGAACGCGAGCAACCGTTCACCTCCCGACCTCGTTATCCCGAGCTCACGGTGTCGTAGCGGGATCAACGGAACATCAACGGGCAAGCCTTGACGCGGCCTGACACCGAGCGCAATGTGGCGACGACACTGAAACCATCCATCGATGCCCGAAGCCTGGAGGCCGCGTGGCCAAGTCGCGGAAGGCCGGAGAGGCGCTGTTGCTCGAGGACATGTCGTGGCCGGAGGTCGCCGAGTACCTGGAGCGCGACCGCCGGCTGATCATCCCGATCGGGACCTGCGAGCAGCACGGTAGACACCTACCGCTCGGGACCGATTCGCTGCTCGCCGAACGACTCGCCCACGATCTGTCGACGGAGTTCGACGTACTCGTCGCCCCGACCCTGGCCTACGGCGTGAACGTTGATACCGAGCAGGCCTATGCCGGTACTGCGTCGCTGCGCCGCAAGACGCTGCACCGGGCGCTGAACGATCTCCTGGCCACCTGGGAGGGGCACGGTTTCGAAGAGTTCATCCTGATCACGGCACATTTCCACGACCCACATCTCGACGCCCTCACTACAGTAGTGACGGAGCACGCCCGGGTCCGGGTCGTCGATCTACAGAGCGTGCGAGTCGGGCAGTTCCTCGACCTGCAGCGACAGCCGGAGCATGCGGGTGAGGTGGAAACCTCGGTGATGATGTACCTTTTCCCCCAGCTGGTGCGTCGGGAGGAGATCCACGACTACCCGCTCGACGCGAATGAGGTGCGGCGTTACCTTCGGGGCCGGATGCCGAAGCCACCGCCGGGTTGCGAGGGCGCGATCGGTCATCCGTCCGCTGCCACTGCCAAGAAAGGTGAAGAGATCTACAAGCACGTCCTCGAGAAGGTCAGGACGAGGCTGTTCCAGGAGCGCGCCGATTAGACAGGCCGGTTTCGCCTGCACCGTCTCGCTCGGACTGGCCATCCTGATGGGCGCCGCTAGCGGTCCAAGTTGGGTCGACCGAGCCGATGTGGTCGACAGCGGCACGTTTACCCTCTACCTGGAAGGTGCGCGGATCGGAGAGGAGCGGTTCATCATCCGCCGCGAGCGGGCAGGCTCCACCGGGTCGGTCTTCCGGGCTGGGGCCGAGCAGAGATTGAAGCTCGAGGGCCGTACGATGCGTGTCAACGTGGCGCTCGAGGTGCTGGGGCCGAACTGTCGTCCGCTGCGCTATGAGGCCGAGATCAACGGCTCAGCGGCGACGACGATCGTCGGCACGCTATCGCGCGACCGGATTCGGCTCGATGTGCGATCCCCGCGCGGCGATGAGATGAAGGAGTTTCTGGTGCCGGGACAGGTGGCTTTGCTGGACGAGTACGTCGTGCACCATTACTTCTTCGCCGGCAAGCTGCTGGGTGAGGAACGTTCCATCGAGGCGAGCATTATCGTGCCCCGCGACCGAAACCAGGAGACCGTGCGGATCGTAGATCGGGGTGTAGAACCGGTAAGCGTCGGCTCCGCCGAACTCGAGCTACGTCATATCACAATCGTCTCACTGGGCGGCGAAGCCCAACATGTGTGGTTGGACGGCGACAGGGTGATGAAAGTCGAAATCCCCCACCATGCGTTCCTCGCCGTCCGTTCCGACGATGGCGATTCAATCAACTAGAAGAGGGGGATCCATGAACTTCGAACCCGGACCCGCGGAGCCCACCGGTGTCGAAGCGACGCCCAACCTCATCCAGCGTGTCAGCATGGTATTCACAGCGCCGACCAACTTGGGTGAAGCTCTGCGCCGCAGCTCGCCCTGGTTCTGGGCGCTGGCGATCGTGGCGATCGTCAGCGCCATCATCCTTCTGCTCGTACCGGCGGACGTGCTGCAGGCCGCGATGGAGGCTCAGGCCCGGAGCAGCCCCGAGGGTCAGGAGGCGCCCGACCCGGAGACGATGCTGACGATTGCCCGGTTCGGCGGGGCGGCCTGGGCGGCGCTGGTGACGTTCATCGCGGCCGTCGTTACGGCCGGCGCCCTGTACCTCACCTTCAACGTCATGTTCGGCCAGGACACCAGCTTCAAGCAGCACCTGAGCGCCACGGCCCACGTATGGTGGATAACTCTGTTGGGCGCGTTGATCGTAGTGCCGATATGGATCTCGAACGGCGATATGACGACGAAGCTGGGACTCGGACTTCTGCTTCAAGACGCACCCGAGACCTTCGTGGGCCATTTCATCAACGGAATCACGCTTTTCGGACTTTGGGGCGGGGCGGCGCTGGGGGCCGTGGAATCGGGCCTGTCCAGCGGGCGGATCCCGATCGGCAAAGCGATCGGCATGGTGATGGTCCTCTACCTGATTTGGGTCGTGTTCCAGGCGGCCGCCGCCACTCTGTTCGGCGGATTCGGCGGCTGAGGGCATCCATTCGAGCGGCTGCCGGGGCGCCTCGGACCCGGCAGCCGCTTCCGTGCGTGAAGCGCCACATCGGATCCCAACCAGGCCCGGGTCGGGCACCCCGGTCGCGGCCGGGCCGAGCGGTGGATGCCGCGAAACTCTTGACTGAACGCGCTCGTACGAATAAGCAAAAGCGCTGCACACGCTGTAACGCCGGGCCCGGCCCCACTGCCGAACCGTCCGGGCCTGGTGCGTGCGGCAGCCGTGCGTTGCCCGGTGCGGGGGAGCGCAGCGGTCGACTGCAGCAAGCTGTTAACTGTATTCGAATAGCCCTAGCTAACCCAAGCGTGGAGTCGGTTATGAAGTGGACAGCGGTCCCGAGCACGTTTCTCGCGTGCTTCCTGGTAACCGTTACGGGCCTCGACGCCCAGCAGGTCGTCCGGATGACGCTGGAGGAGGCGATCGAACTGGCCAGGCAGAACAACCCCCTGTTCCAACAGACGCTGAACGATATGGCGCCGGCCCGGTGGAACGTGAGGGCGGCGAACGCCAACCTCTTCCTGCCGGACGCCAGCCTGTCGTTTTCCAGCTCCTGGCAGGACGCCGGCCAGGAGCAGTTCGGCGGCTTCACCAGCGCCCAGCCGTCAATCCTGATCTCCAACTACTCGTTCCGCCTCTCCTACGTGCTGAACGGCAGCACGTTGTTCGCGCCGGGTCAGCGGCGCGCCGAGCGCACAGCGGTGGAGCGTCGGATCGACGACGCCGAGCTCCAGCTACGCAACTCGGTGACCAGTTTCTATATCGAGGTTTTGAGGCTGGAGGCCCAGGCGGACCAGGCGGAGCGCGAGCTGCGGGCCTCGGAGGAGCACTTGCGCTTGGCCGAGGCACGCGAGGAGGTGGGCGCCGGGACGCGGCTGGAGACGATGCAGGCCGACGTGGCCCGCGGCCAGGCCGAGGTCGCACTGCTCCAGGCCCGAAACACGGCCCGCGTCGCGAAGCTGCGGCTGATCCAGGTGTTGGGCGTCCAGATGCCTGCGGACCAGATCGAGCTGGTCAGCGAGTTCGAGGTCTTCCCGCCCAGGCTGGACTTGGAATCCTGGGTCGCCGAGGCCATGGCCGCCCACCCGACCCTGATTGCGGCTCGGGCCGACCGAGAAGCGGCGAATTCGAGTGTCAAGGTGGCGAAGGCCGCCTACTTCCCCACCATCTCGCTGGGAGCCGGCTGGAGCGGCTTCACCCGTGAAGAGACGGACCCGGCCTTCTCGATCGAGAGCTCGGTGAGTAGTGCCCGGTCCAATGCCGCGGGAACGGTGGCCCTCTGTAACACCTTCGCCGAGCTCTACGACGCTTCCACCGGCTCGATACCGTCCGAGTTCAGTAGCTGTTCGGACTTCGCGTTCACCGAGCAGGACTCGATCGACATCGCCAACAGGATCACACGACGGAACGACGTCTTCCCCTTCGACTTCGAGAACTCGCCCGTTTCGGTCGGCCTCTCTTTCTCGCTACCGATCTTCACCGGATTCGACCGTCAGGTTCAGGTCGAGTCAGCGATCGCACGACGCAACGACATGGACTACCAGGTGCGAGGCCTCGAACTGCAGATACGGGCCGACGTCACCGAGTCGGTCCACAACATGGAGACCGCCTACCAGACGGTCCTGCTCCAGCAGGAGAACACGGCGACGGCGCGCGAGGAGTTGCGCCTGGCACAGGAGCGTTATCAGCTCGGTGCCGGCACGTTCCTCGAGCTACTCGACTCGCAGACGCTTGCCGCCCAGGCCGAGGTCGACCAGATCGATGCGGTCTTCAGCTTCTATCAGTCGTTGACCCAGCTCGAGGCGGCAGTGGGGCGTCCGCTCGACCTGGGGAGAGAAGAATAAACCGGGACCGTAGGGGGTACTACCCTACGAGGTAGTCCTAATGGAGCCAAGTTGTGAATAGAAAGAAACTCTTTATCGGGGTCGGCGGCGCGTTGATACTGTTGTTTTTCGTCGCGCTGGCGATGCAACAGGGTCGCCGCGGAGGGACCGAGGTGCGCACGGAAGAAGTGCAGCATCGCGACCTGGTCTCGGTCGTGACGGCCAGTGGTAGGATCCGCCCGTACCGAAGGGTGGAGATCCAGGCTGACGTCTCCGGTCGGATCGTCGATCTGCGCATCCTCGAAGGCGAGTGGGTGACCGAAGGGGATACGCTGCTGATCATCGATCAGTCTACTTACTTGTCTTCGGAACAGCGCGCCCAGGCGGCACTCAGCTCCGCCCAGGCGACGGCGGCACAGGCCCGGGCCAACCGGGATCAGGCTCGCCGGATACTCGACCGTACGTTGCGCATCCGGGAGCAGAACCCTCAGCTGATCTCCGACCAGCAGTTCGAGGACGCCGAGACCAACTTCGAGGTACAGGAGGCGCTTTACGAAGCGGCTCAACACTCGGTTGACCAGGCGCGCGCCAACCTGCGCGAGGCGCGCGACCGGCTGGCCAAGACGGTGATCACCGCACCGCTCACCGGCCGCGTGACGCGTCTCAACGTCGACCAGGGCGAAACGGCGATCATCGGCACGATGAACAACCCGGGGACGGTACTGGCGACGGTAGCCGATCTATCGGAGATGGAGGCGGTGGTCGAGGTCGACGAGACCGATGTCCCACAAATCGCGCTGGGCGACAGCGCCGACATCGAGATCGACGCCTTCCCCGATCAAATCTTCACCGGCGTGGTCACCGAGATCGGTCACAGCTCGATACAGGGCGGAGCGCTCGGCTTCAGCGGCACCACCTCCGATCAGTCGGTCGATTTCGAGGTCGTGATCCGGATCGACGAGCCACCCGCGTCGCTGCGGACCGACCTCTCGTGCACCTCGGACATCGTGGCGGAAGTGCGCGACAGCGTGCTCAGCATCCCGATCATCGCCCTCACCCTCCGCACGCCCGAACCCGAAGATGAGGAGACCGCCGGCGACACGGGCAGCGAGGAGATCGAGCTGGTCGAGCAGGAAGAGCCACAGGAGTTGGAAGGTGTCTTCGTAATGAACGAGGATGATACGGTCAGCTTCCGACCGGTGAGGGTCGGTATCGCCGGGCGCGAGCACTTCGAAGTGCTCGAGGGACTCGAGGAAGGCGAGGTGATCGTGGCCGGTAGCTATCAGGCCATCCGCATGCTCCAGGAAGGCGATCCTGTGAGACCCAGCGATAGGCCCGGGAACAGCTAACGAGGGAGCGACAATAGATGATGCCTCCGGATAACAACACCGTAATCCTGACGCGCAACCTCACGAAGGAATACGAGCTCGGCGCCGAAACGGTTCGTGCGCTGCGCAGCGTCGACATGCAGATCGACAAAAACGAGTTCGTCGCCATCATGGGGCCGTCCGGCTCGGGCAAATCGACCCTGCTCAACCTGATCGGCTGTCTCGACACGCCGACCTCCGGCCAGTACTGGCTGGGCGGCGAAGAGGTGTCGCAGCTCGACGACAACGATCTCGCCAGAATCCGTAACCGCCAGATCGGCTTCGTCTTCCAGACGTTCAACCTGCTGCCGCGGACGACGGCGCTGCACAACGTCGAGCTGCCGTTGATCTACGCCGGTCTACCTGCCAAACAGCGACACGAGCAGGCAAAGGCGGCGCTAGACGCTGTCGGGCTTGCCGACCGCATGACCCATCACCCGAATGAGTTGTCGGGCGGCGAGCGCCAGCGGGTCGCTATGGCACGAGCCCTGGTCAACCAGCCGTCCCTGCTGCTGGCGGACGAACCGACCGGTAACCTCGATTCGGCGACGTCCAAGGAGATCATGGATATCCTCGTCAGCCTGCACGATCGAGGTGAAACGATCCTCCTCGTCACACACGAGCGCGACATCGCCGCCTACTCGGACCGGCTGATTACGCTGCGCGACGGTGCGATCGAGACCGACCAGCGGCATACGATTGGAGAGCCGGTGGCTTGAAGATCCTCGATGCGGTTATCCTGGCGCTGAGGACGGTTTGGGCTCAGAAGCTCAAGTCCTTTTTCACGCTGCTGGGCGTGATCGTCGGCGTCACCTTCCTGATCTCGGTGTTCGCCGTGGTCGAAGGGATGAACCGCTACGTCCAGGATGACTTCGCCGGCTCGATCTTCGGAATCAACACGATAACGATCGAAAGGATTTGGTCGGGACGCGGTGGCCGCCACGACGCTCGAACGCGCCGCCAGCAGTCGCGTAACCCGGACATCACCACTGCCGATGCCGCGGCGCTCAGGGAAGAGATCCCCAACATCTGGTACATGGCGTACAGCATGGACCGGTTCATGCCTGAGGTCCGCAGCGGGCAGAACAAGCGGAAGAACGTCCGGTTGATCGGCGTGACCGACGAGTACCTGGCGCTGCAAGGCTGGGAGGTCGTGGACGGTCGTGGCCTGACCCGTATAGACGATGTGAGGATGATTCGGGTCGCCGTGATCGGCGACGCCATCGCCGAGAAGCTGTTCCCGGACGAGTCGCCGATCGGACGTGACATCCGGCTGGGGCCGTTCCGTTACCGGGTCGTCGGCGTGTTGAAGCGACAGGGCGGTCTGATCGGTGTGATCCGCGATGCCGCCGTCGTCGTGCCCTGGGGTGCTTATCAGGCGGATTTCTCACGGCGCCGCAACGTGGTAGAAGGGATCCAGATCAAGTTCAGGACGGAAGAAGCGATGGCGGCGGGGCAGGCGGCGGCCGAGGAGACGCTACGGGCGCGGCACCGGCTGCGACCCGGCCAGGAGAACGATTTCGACATCGAGACGGCCAGCGAGGTTCTGGACGCCTGGAATACGATCAAGAACGTCCTGCTGGCCGCGGGTCCCGGCCTGGTGGCGGTGGCCCTGGTCGTGGGCGGTATCGTGATCATGAACATCATGTTGATGTCGGTGCTGGAGCGGACCCGCGAGATTGGAGTCCGCAAGGCGCTGGGCGCGCGACGTATCGACATCACGCGCCAGTTCCTGGCCGAGTCGGCTACGCTCGCCACGGTCGGAGCGGCCATCGGCGTAGCAGCAGGTACGGCGTTGGCCAAGCTGGTGGACGTCGCCTTCCCGCTGCCTGCTTCGGTACCGATCTACGCGATCGTAATGGGCGTCGCCTTGGGACTCCTGGTCGGAATCATCTTCGGCGTCTACCCGGCGCTCCGTGCTTCACGGCTCGACCCGATAGTCGCCCTGCGACACGAGTAAG
>JASFTI010000053.1:0-13830 GCA_050053635.1 Gemmatimonadales bacterium | reverse complement strand
TCGTAGACACGACGCGCATAGGCGCCATGGGCTGGAGCCAGGGTGGGTACATCTCGGCGTACCTGACGACCACGACCGACCGTTTCGCCGCGATCTCGGTGGGCGCCGGGATTTCGAACTGGGTCACGTACTACGTGAATACGGACATCCATCCGTTTACGCGCCAGTACCTGAAGGCGACGCCATGGGAGGACAGCGAGGTCTACGCCAAGACGTCGCCGATGACATTCATCACGGACGCGTCGACCCCGACCCTCATCCAGCACGGCGAGTTCGACCGCCGCGTTCCGATCCCCAACGCCTACGAGCTCTACCAGGGACTCCAGGACATGGGCGTCGACTCGAAGCTCATCGTCTACAAGGGATTCGGCCACGGCATCAGCAAGCCGAAGGAACGACTCGCCGCGATGTGGCACAACTGGCAGTGGTTCGGGAAGTATCTGTGGGGTGAGGAGATCGAAATGCCGATCGCGGTGGATGAGGAGGCCGAAGAGGAGAAGGCGAACCCAGGCGGCTGAGGCCTACCTGGGTCCTATCTGCGACGCTCCAGGTTCACTCGCCCTCCCGCACCATCGCCTCCAGCGCGACGCCGGGACAGATGGCCGAGCGGATGTAGTCGATCAGGTTCATCGCCACGCCGCGGATCCGCTGCTCGACCCGTTCGTCCCGCACGCGGCCCGCCTCGTCGAAGGCATCCCGCACTTTCGCCACCGAGACCGGACCCGGTAGCACGATGGCCCCCACGTGCGAGCAGACGCCGCGCAGGTACTCCAGCGACTTGATCGCCCCGATCTGGCCCGCCGCCACTCCCAGCAGCGCCACCGGCTTGCCGGCGAGCGCCGAAGGGAAGCCGAGATTCTCGATCACCAGCTTGATCACGCTGGAATAGCCGCCGTGATACTCCGGGGTGGACAGGATCACGCCCGTCGCCTGTGCCACCCGCTCCTGCAACCCCTTGGCGTCCGAGGCGGCCCCGTCCGTACCGGGGAGGGGCAGGTTCAGCTGGGCCGGGTCGATGAGGTCGAGTGTGATCTCCGGATGCTTCCGTATCTCGTCGACGACCAGCGCGACCGCCTTCGACGTGTAGTTGTCCGGCCGCACGCTCCCGATCACCACGGCGATTCGGATACTGTCAGAATGTGGATTCACCTTTTCCTCCGTTCTCTCCGCTCCCGTTCTCATCGCTCGCACGTTCTGCCAGGCTAACGGGGCCCTGCCACCCGAGGTTTCTGGCGTGCAGGCACCGTTCCTCAGCAAAGGTATGATGACGCTCTTGGCCGCCATACTGGTGTCGTCGGCGCAGGTGCCGGATGGCGACCGCTGGAGGTTCCAGAGATGCGGGCTGGCTCGGTGCGCTGCGACTGTGGGACGCCGTCACAGAGAGAGTCTGGGGGGATTGGGTTGTTACCGGACGACGAAGGTGGCCCAGTTTGGCTGCGAGGCCGGGTCACCTATCGAGCTGCCCATTTGGCCTACTGATGCAGGATCGCTATCAACGAATCCCCAAGCGAGGGCTCAGGCTATTTCTGCTTCTTACTCTTTGCCTGACCTTGTGCTTTCTTACGCGAACCCTCCTTGTGTTTCTCGCCGCCGCCCTCCTCCTCTTCACGCTCCGTAAGCTGGAGTATGGGCTCGTCACGGGCAGGGAGACCGGCTACGGCTGCCGCCGCTGCTCGCATCTTCCTTTGCTTTTCGGCGACGAGTTCCTTCTTCCGCTGGGCAAGGGCGTCTCCTGTAAGCGCTTCCCCGCTCTCGTCAACGAGCTCTTTCTTGTCGACCTTCGGTTCCGGCAGCTGATCCGGGAGAGAAATCTCAACGTCTACGTCATGATCTATGTAGTCGGCCAGGGCTCTGAGCGCCTTGGTAAGCTGTGTCTTCAGCTCAGCCTTTCGCCCCGCATCCACCTTGACATCGCCTTGCAGGAAGAGGTTTTCACGGATCTGGTACAGCCCGTCCATAAGGAGTCTCTCTTCATGCTCCTTCGCGATCAAGGCGTCGGGCATAGAAAAAGAAACGTCCAGTTTCTCCAACTCGGTCCGGTGGTCGCGGATCTTTCGAATCTTCGTATACAGTGCTGCGATTCGGTCGAGCGCTGGTAGCCACACGGCGACGTCGTTAATCGAGATGTTGAAGAAACATCCGACCAGGGTGGAGCCCGACGCTACGTCACGGATCTCTATCTCCGGGGTTTCGTCTCCGGCGACCTGAGCGAATGTGCGGAGGATGAAGTTCCAGTCCTCGAGCGCTCTGTTGAGGCCTGGAAGTTGCCCATCTGTCAGGCTAAGGGGAAAGATGAGCCCGAGCTCATACTCACCCTTTCTTAGCAGTGCTGGCTCGACCCCTAGGCCTTGCAGTCCGCTCCTTATGTTTGCGGCGTGCTGACTGAACTCGTTCAGTCGGCTGCGAAACGCGCTTAGTTCTCGCACGACCGCTGCGATTCCGCCCCGAGCGCTCATGGCCCGGTCTATAGCGGCCAGCGCCGACTCCCCAAAGAGATCTGCTGCACCGATCCTCTCCATCGTGTGGAGCCTACTCGGCACAAAATCATTTACCCGACTGGCTGCAAGCAATGCGACCAACTCTTCGTACTTCTGTTGGATCGCCTCCGAATTGTCTTGTTGCGGGTTCTCCTGGGCTTGGGTGTGGAGATTCTGGAGTTTGCCAAGGGCCTGTTCGTAGCCGCCCTTCATCTCCGCGTCGAGTACTTCCAACAATGCCAGTAGTCGAGCCGCATCCATCGGAGCCCTGCCTCCCTTCTTTTGCTACACAGTCCTCGACTTTTGATGTCTCGTCCAGCCCAATGCCCTTGAATCGCATCGTCCCGCTGGCGTTGATGAGCGGGTCCTGAGTCCGCCAAAATATAGCTCCAACGCTCAGCGAGCGTAACGACACCCGACAGTGAGACTAACATTGCCGGTTGAGCAAGAACAGGTCTCCTGGGCGTACTGTCCGGCCCGGCACGTTGGGGAGGGCGGGGTGGGATAAGGTCCGAGTATTCGAGCGCTCGCCGAGTGCGGTTAAGGCTCCTGGCGTGGCCCGCTTTACTCGTAACGCAGCGCCTCGATCGGATCGAGCAGCGACGCGCGGCGCGCCGGCCAGGCTCCGAAGAACAGGCCCACCGCGGCGCTGAACAGCACGGCGATCAGGACCGCTGCCGGCGAGACGAAGGTGGCCCAGTTGGCGAGCCTCGAGAGGACGACTGCGCCGCCGGCGCCGGCGGCGATGCCGACTATACCGCCCATCAAGCAGAGGACCAGTGCCTCGATCAGGAACTGCATTAGGATGTTGCGCCGCGTCGCGCCCATCGCCTTGCGGACACCGATCTCGCGGGTACGCTCCGAGACGGACACGAGCATGATGTTCATGATGCCTATGCCGCCCACCAGCAGGCTGACCGCAGCGATCGCACCCAGTAAGAAAGTGAAGGTGCGCGTGGTTTCTTCGTAGGTCTCGAGGAACTCGGCGCGGTTGCGGATCTGGAAGTCGTTGTCACGGCCGGGTGCGATGCCGTGCTCCCTGCGTAGTATCCCCTCGATCTCGATCATCGCGACGGTCATCGAGTCGGGGTGCATGACCTGCACGGTGATCGAGTTGACGCGGTCGCTGCCGAAGATCCGGTACTGCGCAGTCTGGAGCGGGATCCAGATCTGTTCGTCGGGATTACGCCAGCTGCTCGTCGAGCCCTTCTCTGCCATGATACCCACGATCTCGAACGGAATGCCGCGGATCGAAATCTGCTGGCCGATCATCGCCACGGCGTTCGCACCCAGCATCTCGGGCACGGCGTAACCGAGCACCGCCACCCGCTTGCGCGTGATTCCGTCCCCGGCCGTGAACATCCTTCCCGCCGCGACCTCGTAGTTGTTCACCGGTACGTATTCCGGCACCGTGCCCAGGACGTTCACGTTGATGTTCCGGTTCCCGTACTCGATCTGCTGGTTGCGACTCAGTTCGGGTATCACAGCGGTCAGGACCGTCGCTTCGCTGCTCAGTGCCATCGCGTCGTCGGTCGTGAGACTGACCCGGTCGGCGCTGGCGACGCCGCGCATGAACGATTGCCCGGCGTAGACGGACAGCAGATTGGTGCCGAGCGCCTCGATCCGGTCCTGCACGGCCTTTTGCGCTCCCGACCCGAGGGCGACCATCGTGATAACCGCCCCGACCCCGATGACGATCCCCAGCATGGTCAGGAAGGAGCGCAGCTTGTTCGCCCGGACCGCGCTGAGCGCCACCCTGAGAATCTCTGTGAAGAGCATCGGTTACTCCGCCTATCTCGTCTGGACGCCGGGCACTCCGGAGCGGCGCGCCGCCCGCTCCTGCCACTCCTGCTGGCTGGCTAGCAGGCTGGCGCTCGGTAGCACCAGCACGGTATCGCCCTCGCTCAGACCCGAGATCACCTCGGAATAGTCCAGGTCGGTGAGGCCGGTGCTGACCGGGACCGGAGTGGGTACGCCGTTACGCATCGCGAATACGATATAGCTGCCGCCCATGAGGGCAGCATCGGTGGCGCTCGTCTCCTGCCGGCGACCGCCGAAGCCGCCCGGCCCACCACCGCCTGCTTCCCTCAGCTGCCGCATCAGCGCTCTGTCCTCTTCGGTCAGCGACTGGAACACCGATCGCATGTCGCTGGCGCCCTCGAACTTCGCCGCCAGAGCGCGAACGGCCTCGGCGCTGACACCCTCGGGGAGCGTGATCTCACGCCCGCGCCAGGTGACGGTCCCACCGCCGGCGCTGTCTTGCGCGGCGGCAAGCTGCGCGGAGGGCTCCGCCGAGCGCTCCATCCCCGAGCGCCGCGTCGCGGCGACCTGTTCCAGAACGGCCTCGGGATCGAGTCCCAGGACCTGGGCCGCCGATGCTACGTCGCGGTCGGTGCGCAGTGCGGCGTTGGGTACCGCCAGCACATCCTGCCGGTCGCCGACGTGGACTTCGACCTCCGAGTTCATCCCCGGTTTGAGCAGGCCGCCGGTGTTGGGGATCCGTACCAGGACCGGGAACATGGTGACGTTCTGGGTGACGGTGGCCTGCGGCTCGATCTTCAGCACGCGGCCCTCGAAGGGACGGTTCTGGTACGCGTCAACGGTGATGGTGACCTCCATACCAGGCTGGATCTTGCCGATATCGGTCTCGTCGACCAGCGCCCGGACCTGGACGGTGTCGAGGTTCGCCATCTGCATCAGCACGGTTCCGCCACCGACCTGGGCGGTCGCGGACGAGATGACGCTGCCGACTTCCACGTTCTTCACAATGATCACGCCCGAGATCGGCGCTTTCACCTCGGTGTCCTCGGCGGCGATCTCCGCATCGGCCAGCGACCGTTCCGCCCGCACCAGCTGCGCCTGGGCGCTCGCCACCGCCAGCCTCGAGTCCTCGTACTCCTGGTCGGTGATCGATTGCGTTCGGTGCAATTGTTCCGATCGAGCCAGCTTCGCCTGCGCGTTCTCGAGCTGTGCCCGGGCCAGCACCAGGTCGGCTTGAGCCTGGCGCAGCGTCGCCTGCGGAACCCGCGGGTCGACCCGGACCAGCAGCTCGCCGGCGGTGACATGGTCACCGGTCTCGACCCGCATCTCGAAGATCTCGCCGGAGGCCTTCGACTTGACCTCGACGGTGGTAATCGGCTCGACGATGCCGGCGGCGCTGGCCGAGACCACGATATCCCGCGTCGACACCGGGACGAGGCGATAGACAGGGCCGACCTCTTCTTCGCCGTTGCGGAGGATGAAGGCGGCGACGGCGACGATGGCTGCGACGGAGAAGACGATGAATCCTGTGCGCTTCATTACAGCTCCCTCCCGATGAGAGCCTCGATCTGTGCTTTGGCTATCTGGTAGTCGAAGCGAGCCTGAATGATGTCGACCTCGGCCTGGTCCAGATTGACCTGCGATAGGAGCACATCGAGGATCGTCGAGTTTCCGACCCGGTACCGCTCCTGTTGTACTCTCAAGTCCTCCTCGGAGGCCGCACGGTTGCCCAGCGCGATCTCCAGGCTGATCTGGGCCGACCTCAGCGCCGCCAACTGCTGGGTCAATGAGGCGTTCACCTGCCGGCGGGCCTCCGCGACCTGAGCCCGGGCGTTGTCGCGTAAAACGGCGCTGCGCGTACGGTTGGCCTCGCGGTTGAATCCGTTGAACAACGGGAAGGACACGGACAGACGGATCGACCAGCTGGAGTTCCAGTTGAGGAACTCGCTGCCCGACCAGGAATAGGAGCCCGAAGTCGACACGCTGGGCAGGTACTGGGCGAACGAGGCGGCGTAGTTGGCCTCCGCGGCTCGCACGTTCGCGTCGGCTTGCAGCACGGAAGGCGATGCGGCGTACGCCTCTTCGTGGATCGCCGTGGTGTCGACGACCACGGGGGCGAGCAGTTCGTCCTCGGGAATCGCGCTAACGGTGCCGTCGATTCCGATCAAGCGGGCGAGGTTCGCCTCGGCCGTCGCGAGCTGGGTCTCGGCGTTCAGCATCTGCAGTCGCGCGTTCGCGACTTCCACGCTCGAGCGCAGTGTGTCGGAGCGCGTCGCCGTGCCGGCGGCCAGCATCTCCTTGGAGACCTTGAGCTGCTCCAGGGCCCGCTCGATCCGCGTCTGCGAGACGCGGCGCAGCTCGGCGGCGGCGAGCGCGCTGAAGAACGTCTGCTTGACCTGAAGGATGGTCTGGAACCGTTGATTGACCAGCGACGCCTCGGCCGCCCTGGCGTCGGCGTTCGCCGCCCGACCCTCGTAGAACCGACTCATCCCATCGAACAGCGTCAGGTTCGAGCTGATGCCGGCCGAGTACGAGACGTTCGAACCCGTGACCTCGCGCTGTGTGGCCTGGTCGTACCGCCTCGTGGAGCTCCGGCTGGTACCCGACGAGGCGCTCAGGCTGGGCAGCCAGCTGCCGATGACCTGGCGCTTCGCCGCCGCCGCCGTGGTCACCTGGCCGCGGGCCTGTACCATCGCGGGCTGCACCTGAAGAGCCATGTTCACGGCCTGGTCCAGGGTCACGGCGCTCGTCTGAGCCGCGCCCGGCTGCGCCAGTGCCACCTGCAGCAGCGCCACCAGGCCGAAAGCGCCCGTAGTGATTCTCGCGTGCACGTTACCTGTCTCCACCGCTGTATGGTCTGCGTCCCGAGAGTTCGCGAGGTCTCTACCAATGACAGCTGAGAGGCCGGAAGTGTTGAGACCACGGGGGCGCGACCTCCGCCCGGGTGGACGGGCGGCACGCTGATTTGGCCTTGTTGGGCCGAGACGACGGCGTAGGTTAGGGCCTGCGAGCTCGACGCAGCCCCGGCATCCCAAAACACTTTCAGGTGATCGATCATGGATGACTCTATCGCTTTCCACGGGCGGACCCGAAGCGCTCTGCGGGTGGCCGTCTCGCTAGCCGTCGCGACGCTGGTGTCCGGCCTGAGCCCCGCCGCCATCCGGGCCCAGACTTTCCGCACCGACGATCCGGTGATCCGCAGCATGTGGGAGGCCGGGATGGAGAACTCGCAGACCGAGAGGCTGGCCCAGATCCTGATGGACTCGATCGGCCCGCGGCTGGCCGGCTCTCAGGAGCTGGTCGCGGCCCAGGACTGGCTGGTCGAGCTGTACCGCAGCTGGGGTGTCGCGGTCCGCAAGGAGGAATACGGTACCTGGACCGGCTGGCGGCAGGGGTATCTGCACGTCGATCTGCGCGCGCCCCGGGTGCAGACGCTCGAGGCCGAGTTCCTGGCCTGGAGCCCGGGGACCGACGGGCCGGTGGAAGGCGCGGTGGTCGCGCTGACCGAGGTGTGGGCGGAAGGCTCGCCCGAGGATTGGCTGCCGCAGCTCGCGGGCAAGTGGGTTCTGGCCAGCCGGCCGGAGCGTATGTGCCGTGCGCCGCGAGAGCTCGAAGAGTATGCGCGAGCGGAGACGGTGGAGCGCCTCGAGAAGATGCGCGATGAGGCCGCCGCCGCCTACTGGGGCCGCGTCCGGGAGCTCGGCGGGTTCGTAGCGCTTCGCGCGCTGTTGGACGAGTCGGGGGCCCTCGGGATCCTGACGTCCAACTGGTCGGAGGGCTGGGGCGTGAACAAGGTGTTCTCCAGCTGGACCGACGCGATCCCCTCACTCGATCTATCGTGCGAGGACTACGGCTTGCTTTACCGCATGGCGGCGCGCGGCCAGGGTCCTCGAGTCCGCGTCGACGCCGACGCCGAGCGACTCGGGCTAGTCCCGCAATTCAATGTGATCGCCGAGCTCGAGGGCAGCGAGCTGCCCGACGAATACGTTGTCCTTTCCGCGCACCTCGACTCCTGGCATGCAGCGACCGGCGCCACCGATAACGGCACCGGCACGATCATGATGCTCGAGGCGATGCGGATTCTCAAACAGACCTATCCCAACCCCAGGCGCACCATCCTCGTCGGGCACTGGGGCCCCGAAGAGATGGGGCTGATCGGGTCTCGCGTCTTCACCGAGGACCATCCGGAGGTGCTGGAGGGGCTGCAGGTCCTGTTCAACCAGGACAACGGCACCTGGCGCATCGAGCGCATCGAGGGGCAGGGTCTGCTGTACGCCGGCCAGCACATCGGCCGCTGGATCTCGCTCGTTCCTCCCGAGATCAGCGAGCATATCACCCTCGAGTTTCCGGGTGCACAGAACAACAGGGGCAGCGACCACGTCGCCTTCCTCTGCCACGGCGTGCCAGCCTTTCGCCTGCAGTCGCCCTACGACGAGTACCGGCAGTACACTTGGCACACGAATCGCGACACGTATGACAAGATCGTGTTCGACGACCTGAAGGAAAACGCGACCCTGGCGGCGATGCTCGCCTACGCCGCCTCTGAGGATCCCCAACGTGTGCCGCGAGACAGATCGGTGCTACCGATCAATCCCCGGACCGGCGAGCCGCGCGAGTGGGTGCGCTGCAGGACGGCGCGCAGGAGTCCGGGCCCGTAGCTGGGGTCGCTGGGATGGGTGGGGGCTGGAGTGAGAACGGGGCCCGTTGGGGCCCCGTTCGGTTGTTGAGTGGACCGGTCGGCTCGGGGCTCAGGGAGAAGCGAAGGGCGGTGGTAGTCGCTTCCAGGCCACCACACCGGCGTGGTCGGAGGGCCAGAGACCGGAGGGCGTGCGGTCCGACTCCTGGTTACCGGTAACGGTGGCGAACATCGGGAAGCGCCCGAAATCGCCGTGGAACAGTATGACGTCGACCCTACGGTCGAGCTGTGAGGGTTGGACCAGGGTCTCGTCTTGACAGCAGGTGGCTTCCGCTCGGATCGGGCCCACGACGTCCTTGAAGCCGGCTTTGATGAAGTTGCGGTAGGGTGTGAAGCCGCCGGGGTCGGTGGGCGCCGAGTTGATGTCGCCGGTAACGATCGTGGGGAGCTGACCGCCTGGGAAGGTCCCAGCGGTGAGGGTCTCGATCAGCTCGTTCGCCTGTTCGACCTGGATGGATGGGTCGGGCTCGCGGGGCTCGAGATGGGTGGTGACGAAGCGGAACGGGAAACCGTCGACCGTAACATCCACCGACGCCCAGCCGCGGTAGATCTCCAGCGGTATCCCCGCCAGCTCGACCACGAGGTTGGTCTCGAACGTAGCGGCCTGTGCTTCCCCCGCGGTCAGATCACCGCGCACGAGGATCGCATCGAAGTCGGCAAGCATGACCAGGCTCCAGCCCGTGACTGATTTCGCATCACACATCGGTACCTGACCCGCGAAGTTGGCCTGGACGGCGGCGACGTCGTAGTTCAGACTGCGGACGAGCAGCTTCTCTTGCAGCACCTTCAGAAAGTCCAGCGTCTCCACGCTGGGTGGGCCAGGGTCGGTCGGAGGCGGACAGTGTAGCGGTGGTTCTTGGGGAGGGATCGGTGCTATGATCGTGAAGACTGACACCTCCTGCAGCCCGATGACGTGCGGTTGGGCGTCGGCGATCTCGTCGGCGATCGCGTAGGCCCGCTCCTCCTCGAACTGGGTGCTCTGGACCCACGCCCAGAGTGCCGCCGCCGCTTCCGGAATGTTCGCGCCGGGCGCGTAGATCATCTCCACCGGGGCGCCGACGAAGAGGTTGCGCGTCATCAACTTCAAGTTGCCGGCGCGAGACAGATCAGCGTCGGGCGGCGCGACGGCGATGTCCTCGCTGGGCTCGAAGACGTCGCGGTCACACGCGGTCAGCGCGCACAGCGCCCCTAGAACAAAGACGAGCGGCTTCAAATGAGATTTGCTGATCAGCATCGGTCCCTCCTTTCTCCTTTCAGAGAGCAATGAAGAGTGCCTTGGCGTCAGGTGATCCTTCCTCGGTCTTTGGCCCGTCCAAGCGTGGTGGCGAACGCCCTCAGTCTGCGGCCGGCGAGTCAAGCAGCAGTCAAGCAGGGAATCAGGGGAGCGGGGCAGCCCTCGCAGGGGCTGCGGTCGAGCTGTAACTTGGAGCCTTACTCCAACAAGCTCCGCCCAACTCGGAAACCCGGCTTCGGTTCCGGTTGTACCGAGGGCGGCGGTCCTGCCTCGGGCCCGCGATAGAGGAGGTATGACGATGAGGTACCTGTCCCGCACCCTGGCGCTCGGAGTCCTTCTGAGCCTGACCGCTGCCGGAGGCTCGGCACAGGATGTCCCGTCCCGGGAGGGCATGACGCTGATGCTCAGCCAACCGGCGGTGAGCGGCGAGCACGTCGCATTCACCTATGCCGGCGACCTGTGGGTGGCCCGGCACGATGGGAGCGGTGTGCGACGGCTCACGACGCACGAGGGCGTCGAGTCCAACCCACGCTTCGCGCCCGACGGTCGCACGCTCGCGTTCAGCGGCCAGTACGATGGCAACCGGGACGTCTACGTCGTGCCGGTCGAAGGCGGTGTGCCTAAGCGGCTGACGTGGCATCCCTATTACGATGTCGTGCAGGACTTCACGGTGGACGGGAGCGCGGTTCTCTTCATTTCGGGGCGCGCCTCCTATACGGGTAGTCACCTCCAACTCTATACGGTCAGCCTGGACGGTGGATTCCCCGAGCGACTTCCGATTCCCACCGCCTTCAAGGCCGCCTACTCGCCCGACGGCTCGCAGATCGCTTACACACCGCTCGCTGAGGCATTCAACCAGTGGAAGAACTATCGTGGCGGAACGGCGACGCGGATCTGGATCATCGACTTGGCGGATTACTCCGTCGTTCAGATCCCGCAACCCGAGGGCCGCTGCAACGATACCGACCCCATGTGGATCGGGGATCGCGTCTACTTCCGCTCGGACCGCAACGGCGAGTTCAACCTGTTCTCGTTCGACCCCGCCACGAGCCGGGTCGAGCAGCTGACCGACCACAGCGACTTCCCTATCGTCAACGCGTCGGCCGGTGCCGGGCTGATCGCTTACGAGCAGGCCGGCTACCTGCACCTGTTCGATCCGGCGGTGGGCGCGAGCCGGCCGGTGCCGATCCACATCGCCACCGACCTGATCGAAGTGCGGCCGCGTTACGTGGACGGCGCCAGCTACATCCGGAACCACGCCATTTCGCCGTCCGGCGCGCGGGCCGTGTTCGAGTTCCGCGGCGAGATCGTCACGGTCCCGAAGGAGAAGGGTGACCCGCGCGACATCACCGAATCGACTGGTGTCCACGAGCGCTCGCCCGCTTGGTCGCCCGACGGGGTGTCGATCGCCTACTTCTCCGACGAGTCGGGCGAGTACGCGTTACACATCGCGCCTCAGGACGGGAAGGGTGAGCCGCGGAAGATTGCCCTCGATGGGGCCGGCTTCTACGAGGACCCGAAGTGGTCGCCCGACGGGCGGAAGATCAGTTACACGGACAACGCTCATGCCCTCTACTGGCTCGATGTGGAGAGCGGCCGGTCGCAGAGGATCGCGGCCGACGAAGTCTACAGCCCGCTCGCCTCGCCTTACCACTCCTGGTCGCCCGACTCGCGCTGGATCGCCTACACGCGCAACAATACGACCAACATCCACTCGGTCCACGTCTACTCGCTGGAGGCGGACGAGTCGTACCCGATCACCGACGGGTTGAGCGAGGTTTTCGATCCGGTGTTCGACGCCTCGGGCAGGTACCTGTATATGATCGCTTCCACCGACGCTGGGCCCGTCATCCAGTGGTTCGCCCAGTCGAACCAGGACTTCGAGATGACCAGCACGATCTATCTGGCCGTCTTGGAGCGGGGGACCCCGTCGCCGCTGGCCAAAGAAAGCGATGAAGAGGAGCCGGTGGGGGAGGGCCAGGAGAGCGAATCGAGCGCAGACGGCGATGACGAGATCACGGTTCGTATCGACTTCGACGGGCTGGATCAGAGGATACTCGACCTGCCGTTGGAACCTGGTACCTACCTCGAACTCACACCGGGCCCGGCCGGCAAGCTCTATTACCTGAAGTCGGACGAAGGCCTGAGCTTCTTCGGTGGCGGTACCGGCGAGCTGAGCCTGGCCATGTTCGACCTGGACGAGCGGGAGGAGAAGACGCTGGTCTCGGGTGTGAGGGAGTTCGCTCTCTCGGCTGACCACGAGCAGGTCCTCTACCGCTCCGGCAGCAACTGGTTCATCTCCGGTGCCGCGAGCGTCACCAAAGGCGAGGGCAGGCTGGCCACCGACGAGATCGAGGTGCGGATCGACCCGCGCGCCGAGTGGCGTCAGATTTACGAGGAGGCTTGGCGGATCAACCGCGACTACTTCTACGACCCGAACATGCACGGCGCCGATTGGCCGGCGCTAAAGGAGAAGTACGCCGTCTTTCTGCCACATGTGGCGACGCGCTCCGATCTCAACCGGGTCATGAGGTGGCTGCACAGCGAACTGGCCGTCGGCCATCACGGCGTTGGGGGCGGCGATGTGCCGGAGCGACCGGAGTCCGTGCCCGGCGGCCTGCTGGGCGCCGATTACGAGATCGCGGACGGGCGCTATCGCTTCGCCAAGGTCTACGGCGGACTGAACTGGAACCCGGAGCTCCGCTCACCGCTGACCGAGCCGGGCGTCGAGGTCGAGGCCGGTGAGTACCTGCTGGCTGTTGAGGGAGAGGATCTTAGACCGCCGGAGAACCTGTATTCGCGGTTCGAGAACAGCGCCGGCAAGATCGTCGAGATCACCGTCGGCCCCAACCCCGACGGGTCGAGCGCACGCACGGTCGACGTTGTGCCTCTGTCCAGCGAGTACGGGCTTCGCAGCCGTGATTGGGTGGAGGGGAACCTGGCAAAGGTCCACGAGGCCACCGACGGCCGTGTGGCGTACGTCTACGTGCCGAACACCGCCGGATCCGGCCACTCCTACTTCAAGCGTTACTTCTTCCCGCAGGCCGATAAGGAAGCGGTGATCGTCGATGAGCGCCACAACGGCGGCGGCCAGATCGCCGACTACTACATCAACATTCTACGACGCCAGTTCATCAGCTACTGGGCGATGCGCTACGGAGCTGACCTGAGGACGCCTCAGGGCGCGATCCTGGGGCCGAAAGTCATGCTGATCGACGAGACAGCCGGCTCCGGTGGGGATCTCCTGCCCTGGATGTTCCGCAGGTTCAAACTGGGGACGCTGATCGGCCGGCGGACCTGGGGCGGCCTGGTTGGGGTCCTCGGCTTCCCGGTGCTTATGGACGGCGGGGGCATCACCGCTCCCAACCTCGCCATCTGGACGGAGGACGGCTGGGTCGTGGAAAACGTTGGCGTGCCGCCCGACATCGAGGTGGAGATGAACCCGGCCGACGTGATCGCCGGTCGCGACCCGCAGCTCGAGAAAGCGATCGAAGTAATCCTGGAACAGCTGGAGGCTAATCCGCCAGCAAGGCACACCCGCCCGCCGTATCCGGTGCGCGCTCGCCGCTAGGTGTTGGCCGCTGGCCAGCGCGACCCGCTGGCGCGCATTTGACGGATTCTCGCGCCGAGAGGAGCGGCCGCAGCGATGCGGCCGCTCTCTC
>JASFTI010000052.1:0-13850 GCA_050053635.1 Gemmatimonadales bacterium | reverse complement strand
CGCCCGGCACGCCCTCCGCCTCCGCGAAGGTTCGGCCCCGAACTGTATTGGCTCCAAGGGTCTCGAAGAAGCTGGGCGTGACGGCCCCTGTACTCACCGGAACCGACCCATCGCCTGTGGAGAGACTTCGAAATCCCGGGTTGAAGGCCGCCCAACCGGTGAGTGTGCGGCTTTGTTCCCGGTAATCCGCCCAAGTGGGAAGAGAGGAGATCAGGGTGAGGATGGCCAGCTCGGGCTGGTGCGTCTCACGCTCGCCTAGCACGACGATGCGGTCGGGATCGGGATAGGGGAGCGGCCTGAACAGCAGCGCGCTGACAATGCTGAAGACCACTACGTTGCCGGCAATTCCAAGCGCCAGAGAGAAGATCGCGATCAGGTGGGCGACGCGGCCTCTCCGCTGGACGCGGAGGGCGATGCGGAGATCTCGCGGTAGCAAGGACATGCGGTGCGTGATCGGAGCGCTATTCGCCGCAGCGCTAACGGGAGGGATCGTTGGGATTTCGGGATTCGGGGGTTCGGGAGTTAGGCAGTAATCCCCGTGCCCCCCGAATCCCTCCGTCCCTACCGGGCGCTGCGTTCCCTGAGATAACCGGTTATGGCGTCCAGTTCCCGGTCGCTGAGCGGCGTGACGTCGAACAGCGCCATGTAGGCCTGCATCTGACCGACGACCCGATCCCAGCCGGTGGCGGTATGGGCGCTGGGCGCCGGCAGCTCGTGACAGACCGAGCACTTCTGCTGAAACAGCTCCCTGCCCGGGCCAGCGGTCAGCTCGCCGGCTTCGGGTGTGGGAAGCGCGTAGCGCTGTAGATAGGCGATAATGGTGTCGGTGTCGGCCTCGGAGGGGATCTCGACGCTCTCGTAGCCGGCCATCACGACCTCGCCGATGAGGCCGGTGGTCAGCGGGCCACCGAGCCGGTCACTGAGCTGTTGCATGCGCAGGATGTTGCGCTTGACCAGTATCGGCCACTCGACCGCGCTGTGCATCTGCGGGGTGGGCAGCCAGTGGCACTGGATGCAGTAGACCTGCAGCAGGCCGGCGCCTCGGGAGCCCGGCTCGGGCAGGTCTTCGGGCCGGAAGTCGTTGGGTGGCAGGCCGACGCCGATGGAACTGATCATCCGCCAGCGCTGCCCCCGCTCGAGGCTGGCGGTCAGCGTACCGCCGAGCTCGGAGAGCAGGCTATCGACCGCCGTTAGGTTCAGCGGCTGCTCGGACGTATCCTGCTCACAACCTGTCGCCGCGGCGGCGATCAGAGCCAGAGCGGCTAATCCGGCCCCGGGTCTCTTGTACATTGTCTCTCCCTTCACCTAAAACGGGCGACCTCTGAACGTCAGGCCGCTCTCGACCGTCGTAATGCGGCCAGCCCGGCGAACGTATAGTCGACGATCGCGATGGCTGACGCTGCGCCGACCGCAACAATGAACACGGCGATGCGCTCGGGCGCCAGGAGCAGCACGAAGAGCGCCACCACCTGCAGTGCGGTCACCAGCTTGCCAGCGGGCCGGGACTGGGCCGGAACGTTGATTCCCATCGCCTTTGCGACCAGCCACCCCGTGCCCACATACAGATCGCGTGAAACGAGGATCAGGTACTCCCGCCACCCTAGATACGGCCCCGAGAGGAAGGCCGCCAGGGTGATGAGGACGAAGAGCTTGTCGAACAGCGGGTCCATGATGGCGCCCGCCTTGCTCTCCACTCTCAGGCGGCGGGCGAGCCAGCCATCCAGCGCGTCGGTGCAGGCGCCGAGGAGCAGCAGGGCGCCGCGCCACAGCAGTCCGTCTACCGCGACGAAGGCGGCGGCGATCGGCAAGCGAAGTGCTGAGATCAAGTTCGGCACTTTGGCCAGCGCGGATCTCTCAGCAGATCCCCCCATCTTACCGCTCGATCTCAAGGTTGTGAGTGTCGGGCACAATACCCGACCGCCATCCCGGCGACGAGCTCGCCGGGCGCCCTCATTGGGCCACGTTCCGCAGGACCGAGCGGAACGGCGTCGGCTCGAGCCTGAAGACTTCGCGCAGGACGTTCCCATCACCCGGGACGATGCTTTCCTCGAACATCATGTCCAGCTGGTCGGAACTGACGGGCGTGGGTAGGCGCCAATTCGAAGCCAAATCGACCAGCGGCCGCACTAAACGTGGCGACACGTGAATCAGTCGGCGCCGGAGCTCGAGCTCCTCGCAGATGATCTCGAGCAGGCGATTGTACGTCAGCTTGTGAGGCCCACCGACATCGAAGCTCTCGCCACTCAGGTCGGAACGCTCCACCGCTTGACCGAAGGCCTCGGCCACATCGGCGACGTATACCGGTTGAAGCCGGTAGCGGCCATCACCGATAACGGGTATCAGCTTGAGCCAGCGTACCAACCGCAAAAGCAACTGCATGAATTCCCCGTCGGGCCCCACGATCACGGACGGGCGGAAGATTACGTAATCGACGCCCGACCTGCGGACGATTTCCTCCGCCTCGTACTTGGTCCGCTGGTATGCAGTACCATCAGTCTGGGCACCCAAGGCGCTCATCAGGACGAACTTCCCAACACCGGCCCGCCGCGCCGCCTCCACCAGCCGCTGGCTACCCCGGGTGTGAACGTTCTCGAACGTCTGCTGCGGCGGCCGCTCGCGAATGATCCCGACCAGGTGCACGACGACGTCGCAACCGGCCATCGCCTCGTCGAGCCCCTCGTCCACGGTCACATCCCCCTCGACCAGCTCGGCGCCCAACTCGTTCAAGCCGCTCGCCGAAGCCGGATGGCGCACCAAGGCCCGCAGCCGGTGACCGCGGTCGGCCAACCGCTGGGCGACGTGGCGGCCGACGAAGCCCGTCCCACCCGTGAGAAAAACCGATAGCTCTGAACCAGCCGTATCGCTCATTGCCCTGGGCTCCCGTGGCTCCTCTTCACTTCCCGTGCGCCCGTCCCGGCGACCTGGCCGATGCGCGCGCTTCAACCTCCGCCGCCGCACCGACCAGCCGCTGCTGCGCGGCGGCAAGCACGTGGCGCGCGTTCGTGTAGGTGAGCCTTGCCCCCGCTTCCTCGGACGGCAGCCAGCGGCAGGCTTGAATCCCTTCAGCCCGCCGGGGCACCGCCAACTCCGCCGGGTCAGCCTGGACCAGGAAATAGTCACAGAACTTGTGGATCAGCTTGTCGCCGGCCCGAAAGTACCAGTCGGTCGTCCCCACCCACGCCCTGACCTGCAGCCGGGTCAATCCCGTTTCTTCACCGCATTCACGCAGGGCCGCCGCCTCGAGGCTTTCGCCGGTCTCGAGGTGTCCTTTGGGCCAGCCCCAGTTGCCGTAGCCATCCTTGATGAGCAAGACGTCGAGCGAGCCGTTCGCCCGCCACCGGTAGATGACGCCGCCGGCGCTCCGCTCGATATTGGCGGCCTGGGGTGCTGCCATCAGAGCTCCAGGGTTATCTTCAGCCTGGCCGCGGCGGCCGACAGGGCTCGGATCGCCCGGCTGTAGCCACTATGACGATACCTCATGTCGCGGGAAGCTAAGACAAGGCGGACGGCCACGGCAACGCCGCCGGGGAGACGGCCGGGATGAACGCCCAGCGTGTGCGCTGGTCCCAACTGCGGATCGGGGTCTTGGTGACCCTGATGGTCACGAGCGCGTCCTTCCTGGTCTTCTTCATCGACGACGTTCGCACCGCCGTCGCGGGCGGCTACACCCTTCGCTTCTACACACTCACGACCCAAGCACTGCGCGCCCATGCGCCAGTCTGGCTCGCGGGTCAGCCGGTCGGGCACGTCCGTGACCTGCGCTTCGAGCCGCCCCGCAGCGATGCACCGCAACGCCTGATCGTCGAGCTACACATCGAACCCGGTGCGCAGCCCTTCATCACCGAGGGCGCCGTGGTTCAGGTGACGACGGCAAGCCTGCTGGGAGAGGTGGTAGTCAACATCCTGCCTGCGGCGGAACCGGCTCGGCCACTGCAAGACGGGGACGAGCTGCCCACGGCGGCGGAGCTCGACCCCTCCTACCTCACGGCTCGCCTCGCGGAACTCTACGATTCGGTACCGCCCGTGACCGATCGCTGGCAGCGGCTCGTCGAGCAGCTCCGCCACGGCGACGGCACTCTACCGCGCCTGGTACGCCGACCCGCTGAATTGCGCCAGCTGCTCGCCAGTCTGTCCGAGGCGTCAGCCACACTCGACACCATCGGCGCCGCGGCCAGCGGCCTGGCCGGCCTGTTGTCGGATGAACAGGTGCAGGTCGCGCTGGACCGGATCGGACCCCGCATCCAACAGTTGGCCCGCTCCTGGGATGAGAGAAGCGGGACCGTCGGCGGTTTCGCCAGCGACACCATGCTCGCCGCCCGGCTGGCCGGAATCGGCGAGAACGTGGCGCGGATCCGCGACCGGGTCGAATCGGGACGCGGTTCACTCGGCCGCCTGCTGCATGACGAGGCGCTGGCAGTCGAGCTGCGGCGAACGCGCGCGCTCTTGGCCGAACTGAGGGCCGATCTCGCGTCGCTGGGAGGACGACGCGACGGCGGGTGAGGTCAGCGACCGCGCCGCCGGCGCCGGCGCGCCTTCCCGAGGTCGCCCGGCCCCGGCAGCGAGCCGTCGATGATGAAGGTGATCTCTCCCTTGCCGTCTGCGGCCCGGGACGTGACCACGATCTGATCCACGCGCCGCGATTTGTCCGCTACCGTGATCTCGAAATCGAGCTTGCCGTCCGCCGACTTGACCCGCGTCCGCACTCGGTCGCCGGGCGATCGCTCGGCGCAGGTGGCCGGGTTGCGGAATAGCGTCTTCGTAGACTGGCGATTACTTCCCGAGAGTGTTCGTGAGATCTTGATCTGACGCAGCCAGTCCGGCTGGTAGCTTATCGTGTACCTGGCTCCGTGCTGGTCGGTGCCTTCGCCATCGCGGTTGTGCCGGGCCATTGCAGGCTCAATCCCCCCACTGGGCCGAGTCGAAGCGTCCGAAGACTGTCTTGAAAAGGAAGGACAATCTCTTTCAATACTCCGTGACCGTCAAGGCGCCGCCCACCACGCGCCTAGAGCCGGAACGGCACCGGCACGAAACAAAGCACGAATGCCAGGGCGGCCGCCAGCCCCACCGCGATCCGCACCGTACCCGGCCCCCGCTCCGAGTTGTACAGCGGAGGGTGCCGGATCCGACCCCGCCCGACCCCAACCACCAGGACCGCCCATAGCCACCAGCCAGCCCACAGGAAACCCAGCGGGACCAGCGCCAAGAAAAAGACCCAGGCCGCCAGCCGCTGGCGCGACCCGAGTAGCGCGTACAGCAGGTGCCCCCCATCTAGCTGCGATATCGGGAGCAGGTTCAGAGCCGTCACGAACAGGCCGAGCCACCCGGCAAAGGCGATCGGGTGCATCTCCACCACGTGACCTGCCCCAGGAGCGTCGAGCACCAGGCGCGTGAGCCACGACATGGCCAGCGATCCGCCCAGCCAGAAGCGGTCGCCAGCAAAGCGCACCAGGTAGGCCGTCGGGGCGTGGACCACCTCGATCAGCCGACTGTGGGCGAGTCCCCACCAGAGCAGCGGTAGCGAGGCCAGGAAACTGAGCAGCGGCCCCGATACCGCCACATCGAGCAGCGTCGACCGGCTCAGCACCGGCGAGCGCAGCCGGATGAACGCACCCAGAGTCCCAATCACCGACAGGTAAGGCGGAAAAGGAATGAAATACGGCGGCGATACAGATATCCGATGGCGGCGCGCCGCCAAATAGTGCCCCGCCTCGTGTACCGCCAGCACCCCGACCAGCGCCAGCCCGAACGGGAGCCCCGGAACCAGAGCACCCGCGTAGACCGCTACCGGGATCGGCAACCACCAGCCGCCGAACAGCGGCAGGGGCTGAAAGCCGATGGGCCAGTGCCCACTCAACAGACTTCCGGCCACAACCGTGCTGAACACCGTCGCCCCGAGTAGCAGGATATGCAGCCACCAGCGCTCGCGCCGCGCCGCCGGCTCGAACAGGAAGAGCTCCCAGCCCAGCGGCTCCTCCCGAGCGCCCACCGATCCGGGCCAGGCCGCCAGCACCTCCTGCACTTCCGGCGACTCGGGCGTCAACCCCGGCAGCAGCCGACCAGTCACCAATCGGCCAGCCCGAACGGCCTGGACCCGGCAGAAGGCGAAGATCATCAGGTAGTCGGCCGACCCTTGACCGCCCGTGCGCTGATTATTAGAATCCTGTGTCACCAGCCAGAAGTCCGCCGCGATTTCTTACTGCACCCATTAGAGCAATACCGAAAGCGTAAAGCAAAGTAATATAACAACATATCGCTGCTGGCCGTACGCGTTGCCGGCGCGCCAATCAAGTTTGCGCACGACCCTGTCTTCGCAGCTCCCCCGGCCAAGCACGCAGTCAACCACAGAAGAAACAAATGAGTACTGCCCCCACGTCGCTCGATATCGCGGAGTTGAAAGCGAAATCAGTCGCTGACCTCCATGCGATGGCGGAAGAGTTGAACATCCAGAACTACTCTTCCCTCCGCAAGCAAGACCTGATCTTCCGTATCGAACAGAACCTGCTCGACTCCGACGTGATCCTCAGAGCGGAAGGCGTCCTCGAGATCCTGCCGGAGGGCTACGGGTTCCTGCGGAGTCAGGACTGGAACTACCTATACGGGCCCGATGACATATACGTGTCACCGTCGCAGATCAAGCGGTTCGACCTGCGGACGGGCGACACGGTACTCGGCCAGGTCCGACCGCCCAAGGAAGGCGAGCGCTACCTGGCCTTGCTGAAAGTCGAGGAGGTCAACGGCGAGGACCCGGAGAAATCGAAGCACCGGATCAGCTTCGACAACCTACGGCCGCGCTATCCCGAGGCGCGCATCAGACTGGAGCGCGACAACGGCGACATCGCGAACCGGGTCATCGACCTCATCACACCTACCGGTAAGGGGCAGAGGGGATTGATCACCTCGCCGCCCAAGGCCGGTAAGACGATCTTGCTCCAAAAGATCGCCAACGCGGTCACCGAGAACTCGCCCGAGACCCATCTCATCGTGCTGCTCATCGACGAGCGACCCGAAGAGGTCACCGACATGGAGGAGCACGTCGACGCGGAAGTGATCTCATCGACGTTCGACGAGCCCGCCGATCGCCACACGCAGGTGGCCGAGATGGTGATCGAGAAAGCGAAGCGGTTGGTCGAGCATAAGCGGGATGTAGTCATCCTTCTCGATTCGATCACGCGGCTCGCCCGCGCTTATAACGTCGTCGTCCCCCACTCGGGCAAGATCCTCTCGGGCGGTGTCGACGCCAACGCACTCCACAAGCCGAAACGCTTCTTCGGCTCGGCGCGTAATCTCGAGGAAGGCGGTAGCCTCACGATCATCGCCACGGCACTCATCGAGACCGGTTCCCGCATGGACGAGGTGATCTTCGAGGAATTCAAGGGCACCGGTAACATGGAGCTCGTCCTCGACCGCCATATCGCCGACAAGCGGATCTTCCCCGCCATCGACATCAACCGCTCGGGCACGCGCCGCGAGGAGCTCCTGCTACCAGAGAAGGAGCTCAACCGCATGTACCTGATCCGCAATTTCCTGGCCGATATGCCGCCAGCCGAGTCGATCGAGTTCCTCATCCAACGGATGAAACGCACCAAGGATAACGAAGAATTCCTTAATTCAATGCAGGAAGGCTAGAAGGGGCACTCCCGAAGGCGTTGGGAATTCTCAATCTCGATCAGGGGACCCGTGCTCAGAATTCGAGAATTCCCAACCGCTTTCCTTATTGATCGCTCAACCCTTCGTACTCCGGGTTCACGACGAGCCGCCCGCTCTCTGCATCCAGAACTTCACGATCCCAGGGAAACACCACCGTACCCTCGGCCGCTAGAGCATAGTAGTTGGGCTCGTGGCCACCGGCATGGATCAGCGAGGTCGCGGTCCGCACGTCGGCCGGGCCCACATCGCGCACCGCGGCCAGCGCCAGGCGCAGCGTCTCCCCGCTGTCGCAGATCTCGTCCACCAGCAGGACCCGGCGGTCTGCCACTTGCGGCGGCGCCGCTGAGAGGACCTCGGGGCGCCCGCGTCGCCCCGTATCGTCCTCGCGCCGCGTAATTTTGATGGCGAAAAACTCCTTCTCCAGCATCGCTGCAATCACCGCGCCGGGGATCACACCCGCTGCCGCGATCCCCACCACGACTTCCGGATCGTAGTCTTCTGCGACGCGCAGGGCGAGCGCCCGGCACAGCTCACCGAAAAGCTCCCAGGAAAGCTCGAACGTCCCCGCTTCGGAGACCTCGGGCAGAATGGGCTGATCAACGATGGGCCACCTCCTGTGCAGTTGGCAACGAAGTGTAAATTAAATAGTCTCCCAACGCGAAACGAGCAACCAACCGTTTCCGGCCCTTCCACCACTGCTACTCCTATTCTGCTCGGCGACAAACGCACTAGGAGTACGAGCAGGAGTGGGACCACGATAGACGCTTGAGGGTGGAAGGCGCCGGGCTTAAGTTGATGATGTCCTAATTCGGGGTACCTTCGCGCCGACCTTTGATGTGGAAGAGGAGTGGGGTCGTGGTCAAGGTCGAGAATCCGCGCCGCGAGCGCATCGTCGAGCGCTTCCTGGAAGAAGAACTACGAGAATCGTTCATCGATTACTCGATGAGCGTGATCGTGCAGCGCGCACTGCCCGACGCGCGTGACGGTCTGAAGCCCGCCCAGCGACGTATCCTTTACGCGATGAACGAGCTGGGGCTCGCTCCCGAGCGGCCCTACAAGAAGGCCGCCACCGTCGTCGGCGACGTGCTGGGCAAATATCACCCTCACGGTGACGTCGCCGTTTACGACACACTGGTACGCATGGCGCAGCCGTTCTCGGTGCGCTGCCCGCTGGTAGACGGGCAGGGCAACTTCGGATCGATCGACGGTGACCCCGCCGCCGCCTACCGTTACACCGAAGCGCGCCTCGCGCGCCTCGCCACCGACCTCTTGCGCGATATCGACAAGGACACCGTCGACTTCAGGCCGAACTTCGACGGCCGCCTGCGGGAACCCGAGGTGTTGCCCGCCGCCTACCCGCAACTGCTGGTCAACGGCAGCGATGGAATCGCCGTCGGTATGGCGACGAAGGTGCCGCCGCACAACCTGAGGGAGATGGCGGCTGCGGCCGAGCAGCTGCTGGCCCGGCCGAACACGTCGATGAACAAGCTGCTGGAGATAGTCAGCGGCCCCGATTTCCCGACCGGCGCCTATATCTGGGGCGCTGACGGCATAGAGGAGGCCTACCGCACGGGCCGCGGCCGGATCGTGATGCGGGCGCGCGCCCACGTCGAGCCGGGCGCCTACGGCAAACCATCGCTGGTGATCACCGAGCTTCCCTACCAGGTGAGCAAGCAGCGGGTGATCGAAGCCATCGTGCAGCTGGTTCGCAACGGGAAGCTGGTCGGCCTCACGGATCTACGCGATGAGAGCGACCGCGACGGCGTGCGCATCGTGCTCGAGCTGAAGCGCGATGCCAATCCACGCAAGATACTCGAGACGTTATTCCTCAAGACGCAGCTCCAGAACACATTCGGCGTCATAATGCTGGCGCTGGTCGACGGCGTACCACGCCAGCTCGATTTGAAAGAGGCGCTCGAGGTATGGATCGGCCACCGCCTAGCTGTGATCGTGCGACGCACGCGCTTCAACCTGGCGAAGGCGGAAGAGCGGGCGCACATCCTCGAGGGGTTGCTAGTCGCCCTCGACCGAATCGACGAGGTGGTGAAGATCATCAAGTCGAGCCGGACGCCGGAAACCGCCTCGAAGAACTTGCGTTCGACGCTCAAGATAAGCGCGAAGCAAGCGACGGCGATTCTCGCGATGCGATTGAGCCGCCTGACCAATCTCGAGACGCGGGCACTCAAGGAGGAGCTCGACCAGGTTTCGCGTCGCATCAAGACGCTGACGGCGATTCTCGGGGATGAGAAACGCCAGCGTGACCTGGTCCGTCGCGAGTTGGGCGTCATCGCCGAGCGATACGCCGACGCTCGGCGGACCGAGATCCTCTCTGGCGAAGGTCGCTTCCCGTTGCCCACCGGGGACGCGGCGCAGGAGATGCACCTCTTCATCACCCACCATGGCTATCTGAAGGCGCTCGCCGCACGCAGCGCCAAGGACGACGGTGGCCTCGTAGCGGCGGAGAGCCTCGAGCAGGGGCGCGACGACTTCGTCACGCGTTCCTGGAGGGCCAATTCGGACGACCAACTGCTCGCCTTCACTGCTGACGGCCAGGTATACGCGACGCCGGTGGACGACCTGCCGCAGGGTACGCGCTCCTCACGCGGGAATCGCGTGCGCGACCTGCTCGAGCTGGACGAGGATCCGGTGGCCGTGCATACCGTCCGTGACTTCACCGACGACCGCTACGTAGTGAGCGTTACCCGCAACGGTCGTGTCAAGAAGACCGTGCTCTCCGAGTATAGGAACATCCGCAGCGGCGGCATCATCGCGGCGGGCGTCGAGAAGGGCGACGAGATCGTCGGCGTCCGTATCACGGACGGCCAGAGCCAGATCATCGTCGCCACGCTCAAAGGCCAGGTGATCCGCTTCGACGAGTCCGAGGTCCGGCCGATGGGGCGGTCCGCCAATGGCGTAAAGGGGATCGCACTCAGCCGCGGCGACCAGGCTACCGCTTTCGTCGCTCCTCGCCGCGACGCGACTCTGCTCGGCGTGACCACAGAGGGCTATGTCAAGGTGATGGGCGTCGATGACCTGCGGGCTCAGTCGCGGGGCGGCAGAGGCGTACATCTGTTGCCGCCCCGACTCGAGGCCGGCGAACTGGTCGGCTTCCTCGATCTGCTGACGGACGAGGGTGCCGTCGTCGTTACCCAATCGGGCGACGCCGTAGCGATCGAGGTTCCGGGGGTGGGGAACGGCGGCCGGTCCGCGAAGCCGGTCGTGTTGCCGCTACGTGGCCGCAAGCTCAGCGCCATCGCCCGCTCGCCGATCCGGCGCCAGGCGCGACGGGCTGGCGATCCCCAGATGAGCCTGCACATTTAGGGTCCGCAATACTTCGGACCTAGATACCAGCGGGGAAGTAGCAGATGGAGTATCGCAGCCTGGGCGATTCCGGCATCAAGGTAAGCACGATCTCGCTCGGCAGCTGGCTTACCTTCGGTCACAAAACGGACAACCGAGTCGCGCTCGAGTGCGTGCAGCTCGGATTCGACCTCGGCATCAACCTGTTCGATACCGCGAACGTCTATGCGATGGGCCGCGGCGAGCAGGTGCTTGGAAAGGCTTTGAAACCGCTGCCGCGGCACGAGTACGTGCTCGCCACCAAAGCTTACTTTCCCGTCGGGCCCGGACCCAACGACCGTGGCCTTTCACGTAAGCACATCTTCGAGCAAGTCCATTCGAGCCTGCGACGACTCGGCACCGACTACGTCGATCTCTTCCAGTGCCATCGTTACGACGAGGAGACGCCGCTGGACGAGACGCTACGGGCGATCGATGACCTCATCACACAGGGGAAGGTGCTCTACGGCGGCGTCAGCCTGTGGTCGGCCGAAAACATCAGCGACGCCGCGAAGTTGGGACGGGAGTTGGGGCTGCGCCGGTTGGTCTCGAACCAACCCCAGTACCACATCTTCCAACGCGAGATAGAAACGAACGGGGTTATGAGGACCTGCGCTCGCGAAGGGCTCGGCCTGATCGTTTACTCGCCGCTCGCCCGCGGCTTGCTGTCCGGCAAGTACACTTCGATCGACGACGTGCCACCCGATTCACGCGCCGCCGACCAGGTCGGCCGGACGTTCATGGGACCTTGGTTCACCGAGCAGGGGCTGGAGGTTGTCCGGCGCCTGAAGGCGCTCGCCGACGAGGCCGGTTTGACGCTGCCGCAACTGGCGCTCGCCTGGTGCCTGCGGCGTCCTGAGGTTACTTCGGCTATCGTCGGCGTCACCAAGGCCGAGCACGTGGAGGGCAACGTTGCGGCGGCCGGTGTCGAGTTGAGCGAGGATCTCGTCGAGGCGATCGACCGGATAACGGAGGACTAATCGCTCTGCAGCGGCTCGAGGAAGATCTCCATGACGCCGCCGCAGACGGCCGGACTCCAGGAGAGATAGTCGTCGGTTAGTTCCACTCGGATGAGTCTGGGCACACCGGTCTCGATCACGTCGGCGGCCGCTAGCAGAACTTGCGCTTCGCCGCAGCCGCCGCCGATCGTGCCAATCTGTTCGCCGGCCGCTGCGATGAGCATCTTGCTACCCGCTGCTCTGGGCGTCGATCCCTTTACGCGCACGACGGTCGCGAGCGCCATGCGTTGACCGAGCTCAGCGGCCCGCTTGATGGCGGTATAGACCTCGCGATCCTCCATACTCACTGACTCCCTTCCGACTTACTGGCGCGCGCCACGCGGTCCAGCACCCGCTCCTCGTCGCTCAACTTCGCGCCGCCGCCACCCCGGCGCGTCGCCACGATCTCGGCCGCGATGGCCAGGGCGATCTCTTCCGGCGTCTCGGCGCCGATGTCCAGCCCGATCGGCGCGTGGACCTCCTCCAACCGACCGGGCTCGATCCCGTCGCGCACCAACGCCTCGAAGGTAGCCCGCACGCGTCTCCGGCTGCCGATCATACCCAAGTAGGCGGGCCGGGCCTTGATCCTCAGCAGCTGCAGGATGCAATCGTAATCGTACTTGTGTCCGCGGGTAACCAGTACGACATAGCTCTGGGGCCCGATCGCGACGTCGTCGAACGCGTGGTCGAAGTCGACGACCCTGATCCGCTCGGCTTCGGGGAACCACTCCCGGCTGGCGAACTCGGGGCGGTCATCGCTGATCGTCACGCGAAAACCGAGGCTCGCGCCGAGCCGGCAAAGCGGCCGCGCGATGTGGCCGGCGCCAACGATATGCAGCTGCGGGATCGGGTACTGCGATTCGATGTAGATCTCCCAGACGCCATCCGACCGCTCGATCTCCACGACGCCGCCCTCGCGCGCCGCCAGCGACTCTCGGGCGCGTGCCGCGGCCTGCCCGTCGAGCTCCGGGCCGCCCAGGGTCCCGTGCAGCACAGACTCCGTCACTACGAGCCGCCGGCCGACGGTCCTTGCATCCGGCGCCTTCACCACGATCACCAGCGCTACGGGCTCACCACCCTCGTGCGCCTCCAGTGCCCACCTCGCGGCCGACGCCGCGGTAACTTTACCTCCGCTCAATCGAGCTCTCCCAGGTGCTCCTCGTAATCCGCCGGCGTGTTGATATCGATCAGGACGCCGGGGTCATCCACATCGACCTCGACCACGTCGCCGTCATGCGCCCGTAGGACGGTGCGGGCTCCTTCAGGAAGTTCTGAGCTCAACAGCTCGTCGAACACGTTCGCAGCGAATAACACCGGATGGCCGCGCCGGCCTCCGTGGGACACACGTACCACCGGTGCGCGACAGGCCTCGAACGTCTCGATGATCGTGGTCACCGTGTCCGGCTCGACCAGCGGGTGATCGACGGGGATCACGACCGCCGCCTCCACCGTCGCGGGCAGCGCACGCAGCCCGGCGCGCAACGAGTCTATCTGTTCGGGGCCATCCCCGCCTTTGGTCGCTCGGACTCCGGAACCCATGCTGAGGCCGGGGAGCTGCGGCTCGTCGACACCCAACACGACCACGATGTCCTCGCAGCCGCCCTCCCGCAGAACGCGCACGGCCCGCTCCAGAAAGGTCTCGTCACCGACTTTCAACGTTCCCTTCGGCCGGCCCATGCGCTGGGACCGGCCACCGGCGAGCACGATTCCGGCGATCATTGGTCGAGGGCCAACACGACCGACGGCACGCCTTCCGTCGGATCGACGCTCAGTGGCCCCGGATCGGAGAGCCGGACCAACGAGACCACGCTGCGCGGCGCGCCCGACGCCTCGTCGAGGCCGAACAACAGCACCCTCTTGGGAACC
>JASFTI010000051.1:0-14199 GCA_050053635.1 Gemmatimonadales bacterium | reverse complement strand
ACATCTGTCCGCCCGGTGTCGCCGCCGAAGTCGTGTTCACCGGTGACCCGCTTAGTGCCGAGGAAGCGCTGCGGGCCGGTATCGTGGCGCGCGTTGTGCCTGATGCCGAGCTGGAGGGTGCGTCGCTCGAGCTGGCCGGGCGCATCACGCGCCACAGCGCCGCGGCGCTACGGCTTGCCAAGCGGATGCTGTGGGGAGACCGCCAGGAAAGGCGCGCGGCCGCCCTCACGCGGGCCGGTGCGATGTACTTGGGCGAGCTGATGAAGACCAAGGACGCGCTGGAAGGGCTCAACGCCTTCCTCGAGAAACGCCAGCCCTCTTGGAGCGACGAGTGACCTAGGCGCCAGCCTCATAAGGAGGAAGCGGATGTTCGAGCAGCTCCGGGATTGGGAGCAAAACCGCCACGACTACGCCAAGGCCTGGAAGGAGCGGACGGGCGGTAAGGTGCTGGGCTACTTCTGTACCTACGTCCCCGAGGAGATACTCCACGCGGCGGGCGTGCTGCCGGTGCGGATCCTCGGGAGCCACGAGCCCCAGGATGTCACCGAGCCCCACATCTTCGGCATGTTCTGTCCGTTCTGCCGTGATTGCCTCGCCCAGGGGCTGAAAGGGAGATACGACTATCTCGATGGGATAATGATCGCCCAATCGTGCCTGCATATCCGCCAGGCGTTCACCTCGTGGGAGAAGCACCGGCCGCGCGAGTTCAGCTACTACCTCTGCATGCCCCACAACGTCCAGAGCCCACGGGCGCTGCCCTACTTGACCGGAGAGCTGACACAGTTCAAGGCGGCGGTCGAGGAATGGACGGGGAAGACCATAACCGACGCCGACCTCGATAGCGCCATCGAGGTGTACAACGAGAACCGACGCCTGATGCACGCCGTCTACGAGCTCCGCAAGGGCGAAAATCCGCCGCTCACCGGCGCTGAAACGATGGAGATGGTGATCGCTTCGCAGATGACCGACAAGGCAGAGCACAACGAAGAGCTCAAGAGAGTGCTGAACGGGCTCCCCAAACGGCAGAACAGCCGGGACACCGGCATCCGTCTCATGATCATCGGCAGCGAGGACGACGACACCGAGTTCATCAACATGGTGGAGTCGTGTGGCGCGACGTTCGTGGTCGACGAGCACTGTACCGGCACGCGCTACTTCTGGAACGAGGTAGAGCCGCGGGGGGACCGGCTGGAATCCATCGCCGCACGCTACATCGATCGGGTCCCGTGCCCGTCTAAGGATTGGATGGAGCGGGCCAGGATCCGACATATCCTCGAGCTCGCCAGGGAGTGGAAGGTCGACGGGGCCATCGTCATGCAGCAGAAGTTCTGCGATCCGCACGAACTCGATACACCCGCCATACGCAAAGCGCTGGAAGCCGAGGGCGTCAAGACGTTGTTCCTCGAGTTCGATGTCACCGTACCCGTCGGGCAGTTCAAGGTGAGGGTCGAGGCCTTCCTCGAGATGTTCGCCGAGGAAGATCTCTTCGACTAGAGAGACCGAGAATGGCCAGTAAGCAGACCTACGAGACCAGACCGCTGGAGTGCTGGGCCAAGGCGAAGGAGATCCGCGAGAACTTCTACCGCGACTACGCAGGGGCCCACGAGAAAGGTGGGATCAGGTGGGCCGGCGGCGCCTGGACATTTGGAGCTATTCCCTGCGGTCTCGGCGACGATGTCCATAGCCTGACCAGCGAACCTTATGCAGCCTCGATCGCCGCCGACAAGAAGTTCTCCATGCGGTGCCTGGAGGCCGCCGAGCGGGCGGGCTACGCGCGCGACCTTTGCTCCTACATGCGGAACTACTGGGGCTCGGTCATTCTCGACGAGTACCTGTGGGGCGGCCGCTTCCCGAAGCCCGATTTCATCTGGCAGGACCACATCTGTTGCAGCCACGCCAAGTGGTACCAGGTGGTGTGTGACCTCGAACCGGGTATCCCGAGCTTCTGCATCGATGTAGCTGTCGGACCGGCGGCAGAACTGAACGACAACAAGCTGGATTACGTCGTCGGCCAGATGCACGACGGCATCGAATGGCTCGAGAAGGTGACCGGGCGCGAGTACGACGATGAAAAGCTCATAGCGGCTGTCCATAACGAGTGCCGCTCGACGGCGCTCTGGGCCGAGGTCTGCTGCCTCAACAAGGCGGTGCCGGCTCCGCTCGAAGAAAAGACGATGTTTTCGCTCTACGTGCTCGGCACTTTGATGAAGCACAGCAAGATCGTCGCCGATTTCTATCAAGAGCTTCGTGACGAGGTGGCCGACAGGGTACAGAACCAGATCGCCGCGATCCCCAACGAGCGTTGCCGGCTGATGTCCGATACGCAGCCGCCCTGGGGCTTTCTGGGCCTGTTCCGCTACCTCGAAGAGTATGGCGCGGTCTCTGTCGGTTCGCTGTACACTTTCGGCCTGATCGGTATGTGGGAGGAGATGTCGGATGGCAGCTGGGGTCCGCGTACGACGCCGCGGGAGCGTGGGATCGAGATCCGCGACCGCGATCAGGCACTACGTATCCTCGCCGAGTGGAACCTCAACAAGCCCGAGTGGCAGCACTTCTATTCACCGCATCTCAAGACCGAGATGATGGTTCGAATCGCCAGGGAGTGGTCACTCAACGGCGTGCTGCTCCATTACAACCGCGGTTGCGAAGGGCTGAGCCTGGGAATCGCCGAGAACCGCCTGGGGCTGATCGAGGCCGGTTATCCGGTGATGACCTTCGAAGGCAACATGGGAGACGAGCGCGAGTTCGACCTGGCCCGCACCAAAGCACGCATCGACACCTTCATGGAAACCCTGGGCCACAAGCGCAACTGAGGAGTCGGGTATCGCTCATGATTACTGCAGGGATCGACATGGGGTCAAAGACCATCAAGGTTGTGATCCTCAGAGACGCGGAAATAGTGGGCAAGAGTATCGCGTTGGCGGGCTTCGAGAACACGGAAGCCGCCGAGACGGCGTTCGCCGCGGCACTCGATGATGCCGCCATCGCGATGGACGATGTGGAACGCATCGTCGCCACCGGGGCGGGCCGCAGCAATGCCCCGTACTCGCAGCGTCGAATCTCGGAAGTCGCGAGCGATGCCAAAGCGGCCATCAAGCTCTACCCGGCGGCGCGCACGGTGATCGACGTGGGCGCGGAGGAGGGCAGGGCGATCCGCTGCACCGAGGAAGGTAAAGTGTTGGATTTCGCGCTCAACGAAAAGTGTGCCGCCGGCGCCGGTGCGTTCACCGAAGCCATGAGCCGCGCACTGGAAGTCGAGCTCGAGGCACTGGGTCAGATGTCACTGAACTCGACCACGGCGATTCCGATGAACGCGCAGTGCGCGGTCTTCGCCGAGTCAGAGGTCGTCTCACTGCTCCACGCCAAGGTTGCCAAAGAAGACATCGCCAGGGCGGTGCACGACGCGATAGCGAGTCGCATCGTTTCGCTGGCGCGTAAGATCGGCTTCCAGCCCGACGTAGTTCTCATCGGCGGAGTGGCTCACAACATCGGCTTCGTCGATTCGCTGCAACGGGCTCTGGAATGCGAGGTGGTCATACCGGATCATCCCGAATACATAGGGGCCTACGGCGCCGCGTTGGCTGCGGCTGAAGACTGAGTGGGTCCGCGGAAGAGGAAGTGATCGATGACTGAATACTGGCGCTGGAAGGAGTACCGTTGGCACGACGAGGACCGGGATTGGCGCGATGGCGAGCTCGTCACTGCGGGGGTAGACGTGGGTTCCGTCTCGTCACAGGCGGTCGTCATGGTCGACGGCGAGCTCTACGCCTTCTCCAGCATGCGGACCGGTTCCGACAGCCCGGAGAGCGCTCGCAAGGCGATGGATTGGGCCTTGGAGGGAACCGGCCTGACGCTGGAGGACATCGGCTTCGTGGTGGGAACCGGCTACGGCCGGGTCAACGTCCCTTTCTCGGACAAGGCGATCACCGAGATAGCCTGCCACGCCCGAGGTGCCAATTACATGTACGGCCCGGGCGTACGGACCGTCCTCGATATGGGCGGCCAGGATTGCAAGGTCATACGCTGCGACGAGCGAGGGAAGGTCAGCGCCTTCGTGATGAACGACAAATGCGCGGCCGGTACGGGACGCGGTATGGAGGTGTTCGCCGACCTGCTGGCCATCCCCATCGAGGAGGTCGGCGAGCTTTCCTTACAGATCGAGGAAGAGCCGCCGCCCGTATCGTGCACCTGCGTGGTCTTCGCGAAGTCCGAGGCGACCGCGCTGCTGCGCGAGGGTTGGCCGAAGAGCAAGGTCCTGGCTGCGTACTGTTCCGCCATGGCGCATCGGGTGGTGACCTTGCTCGAACAGGTCGGCATCGAGGAAGAATTCGCCATTACCGGTGGGATCGCCAAGAACGTCGGCATCGTCAGCCGACTGGAGGACGAGATTGGGGTCAAAGCCCAGCCCGCTAAGTTCGATACCCAGATCGCGGGTGGCCTCGGCGGTGCGCTCTTCGCCCAGAACCTGCTGAAGAAGAAGCTCAGCGCTAACTGAGCAGCTGGTGTTCGGCCACAGTGATGATGAGGCATGAGCAGCAGGCGCTGGGGTCGGCCGTGGCATCCTCTCGCTTCATGTCGCGCGGCGCCGGGCCACGATCGAGGGCCGGCCGGGGCGGTCCAAATGTCCGCTCCGAGGATCCCACGGCCGACCCCAACCACGTTTGATGACCACTGCGGCCGAACACTAGCTGCCATGCCGGGGAAGGAGGTCGAGACGTGAAGGCGCATTACGGATACAAGAACGGCGCCGGCGACTTCTTCATCATCATCGACACCGACAAGTGTGCCGATTGCGAAGACCGGGGATGCGCCGCCGCCTGCCCGGAGGGAGTCCTCGAGATCATCACCGACGACTACGACGATCAGGTCGCGGCTGTGGTCGAGGATCACCGCAAGAAGATCAAGTACTCCTGCGCTCCCTGTAAGCCCGACCGCGACCGCGCACCGCTGCCCTGCGTCGCGGCCTGCGCGCCCGGCGCCCTCGACCATTCGTGGTGAGCGCGGCCCCATTGATGATCAGCCTGACCGTAGACGGCGCAAAGATCGAGGCTCGCGATGGAGCCACGGTCCTCGAGGCCGCCGACGCCGCCGGGATCTACATCCCGCGCCTCTGCTCGCATCCGGCCCTGCCGGCGGTCGACCCCGGCGAGCTCGAGCCGTGGCAGACGGTCTTCCAGGGGCCGGTCTCAACTCGTAACGTCGAGGGTAACGAAAGCCACGCGGGCTGCTCTTTGTGCCTCGTGAGAGTCGACGACCGGGTCGAGCCTGCTCGAGCGTGTGTCACGCGCGTCGAAGCAGGCATGAGCGTAATGACCTCGGATGGCGAGATCGAGGCCCAGCGCCGGGCGAAGCTCGCCGAACTCTTTGCGACCCACCCCCACGCCTGCGTGCAGTGCGCGCAGAAGGCCGGCTGCGCCCTCGAGCCCTGCTCGACGGACGTGGCAAAGGAAGAACGCTGCTGTCCCATCTTCCATAACTGCGAGCTGCGCAAGGTGGCGGAGTATGTCGGCATTCCCGCCGACACACCGCGCTACCGACCCGCCGGGCTGCCAGTTGTAGAGGATGAGCCGCTTTATCTCAGAGACTACAACCTCTGCATCGGCTGTCTGCGCTGCGTCCGCATCTGCCGCGACGTAAGGCACGTCGACGCGCTGGGCTTCGTCGTCGACGAGCACGGCGAGCCCGTAGTCGGCACGAAGGCACCGACCCTGGCCGATTCGGGCTGCCGGTTCTGTTCCAGCTGTGTGGAGGTCTGTCCCACCGGCACGCTCCGTCTCCTGTTCGAGGATGCCCGGCGAGATGGTGATCTTTCCACTCGCTGTATCGCCGACTGTCCCGCCGGGATGGACGTCCCCCGCTACCTGCGCGAGGTGAGACGCGGCGAATTCGCTCGTGCCGAGGCCGTTATTCGCGAAGCGGCTCCGTTGCCCCGGGTTCTGGGGCAGGTCTGCTTCCGTCCCTGCGAGGAGCGCTGTCTACGCGCAGAGTTGTCCGAGCCGGTAGCAATCTGTGCGCTCAAACGCGCTGCCCTCGACCACGCGGACGAACCGATCTGGAGGTCGTATCTGCAGCCTGCCCCTGCCACCGATAGGAAAGTCGCCATTGTGGGAGCGGGGCCGGCTGGGCTCACCGCTGCCTGGTTCCTGAAGTTGAAAGGGCACGAGGTGACCCTGCTCGAGTCGCAGCGCCTAGCCGGCGGCTGGCTGCGTGATGGCATCCCGCGTTATCGCCTATCGCGCGCTGCGCTCGACGCGGACATAGACGAAATCCTCGAGTTGGGCATCGAGCTGCGGACCGGAGTCGAGGTAGGGAGGGACATCAGCCTCGAGCGGCTTCGCGAGACCCACGACGCCGTGTTCGTCGCCGCAGGCGCCCGGAGGGCGAAGGAGTTGCACTGCGAAGGTGTCGAGCGCCCCGAAGTGGAAGGCGGCCTGGAGCTGCTCAAGAAAGTGGGCTTGACCGGTAGCGCCGAGCTGCCGGACTTCGGCGGCGAAAGGGTGGTCGTTGTCGGTGGCGGCGACGTGGCGATCGACGTCGCTCGCACGGCAACCCGGTTGGGATCGGACGAAGTGCACCTCTACTGCCTCGAGAAACGCGGGGAGATGCCCGCACACGCCCGCGAGATCGATGAGGCCGAGAGGGAAGGGGTCGTGATCCATCCCGGTTGGGGGCCGCTGCGCATCGCAGGCGCCGACCGTGTGGAGCGGGTCGAATTCAGAAAGTGTCTGTCTGTTCTTGATGAGCGAGGCGTCTTTGCACCGCAGTTCGAAGACGGCAGCCGCGTCTCGCAGGAGGCCGACCGGGTTCTCATCGCCATCGGGCAGGAGCCGGCCCTCGATTTCCTAGAGGGCATCGAGCCGACGAACGCCGGATGCTTGGCGGTAAAGGCGGACTCGACGGCGACCTCGGTCGATGGCGTCTTCGCCGGCGGGGATGTCGTATCGGGTCCCGCATCGGTGGTGGATGCCGTCGCAGATGGCCGCCGGGCTGCCTCCGGCATCGACCGCTACTTGGGTGGAGACGGTAACATCCACTTCCCCTTGCTGGACGCGACCGAGCCCGAGGCGGAATTGCCTCGTGTCGACGGGTTCTCGGAGCTCACCCGAACGCCGATGCCGCGCCTGGCCCCCGCGGATGCGACGCGCTCCTTCGCCCCACTCGAGACCGGCTACACCTCCGACGCCGCGCGGCGCGAAGCCGACCGCTGCCTGCGCTGCGACCTCAGGCTGGCCATCCCCGCGCCGCTCGCGCCGCCGGAGTCCTGGCTGGAGCTCAGCAGTGAGAACGTTGCCCGAGTCCCCGCCTCCGGGGGAGTCTATCAGCTTCTCGACGCCGAGAGGATCGTCTACGCGATAAAGGGCGTGAACGACCTGAGGGCTGCCTTGTCAGAGATCGCGGCGACCTCCACCAAGGCCAGGTTTTTCCTCTTCGATGAGGATCCGCTGTTCTCGAAGCGCGAGAGCGAGTTGATCCAGGAGTACCTCCGCGAACACGGCTGCATGCCACCCGGCGAGGGCGAAGACGACCTCGATGATCTGTTCTAGGGTCGTCGGCGGAGGTCGGGCGCGGCCAGCCACTCGCGTCGTGAACGTTTAGCGATTATCGTTAGCCGTTGAGCGGACGGAGGAGACACAGTTGACGGCACAGACTTTCCCGGAGTGGCAGGGCCAGCCGTTGGACGAGGTGATCTATCAGTGTCGCGAGCTATTCGAGGACACCGATTTCCCGACGGTGCGTCGCTGGCGCGACGCCGGGGGTAAGGTGGTCGGGCACTTCCAGGTCTACTTCCCCGAAGAGGTGGTCCACGCGGCGGGCATGCTGCCGTTCAAGGTTCGTGGTGCGCCGGTGGAGACGTTGCAGGCCGACTCGCGCTTCGGGTCGTACCTCTGCTCGATCTTGAAGACGTCTTTGGAGCTGGTGCTGAGCGAGCGGATCGAGTTGGACATGTTCGTGACGCACCCGATCTGCGATGCGGCGCGCAATCTGGCGGGGGTCTGGGGACGCAACTACTCGTACCCCTGTCAGATCCTCTACCTGCCGCAGAACGCGAACTCGCTCCACGCGGCCGAGTACCTGCGCGGCGAGTACGCGCGTCTCAAGCGGGGCGTGGAAGAGTTGGCGGGTCGTGAGGTAGGCGATGACGATCTGCGGGCCTCGCTGGCCGTATTCAACGAGAACCGCGCGTTGCTCAGAGAGCTGTACGCGATCAAGCGGGATACGCCGTGGCTCCTGCCGGTCGATGAGGCGTATGTCCTGACTGTGGTCGGGGGGCTGATCCCCCGGGAGGAACACAACCAGCTTCTCGAGTATACGCTGCCGCTGATCCGCGAGCGGGATGCGAAGCGCCAGGACAAGATACGCGTGGTGTTCGAGGGTGGCTTCTGCGAGCAGCCGCCGCTGGACCTCATCCGTGCAATCAGTCGCTCGTGTTACGTGGTGGACGACGACCTGCTCATCGGGCTCCGTTGGATTCTCGAGGACGTGCCGGTGGATGGCGATCCCTTGCTGAACCTGGCGCAGGCCTACCTGGAGACATCCTCGTACAGCCCGGTGCAGCACGACCTGCGCAAGCCGAAAGAGAAGATGCTGCTGAAGCGAATCGACGACGCGGCGGCGGAGGCCGCCATAGTCACAGCGGCCAAGATGTGCGAGCCGGGTCTGGAGGAGCAGGTGGCGTATACGCGCGCCCTCGATGAGGCGAACGTGCCGTACTTCGTCAGCGAGTTCGAAGAGAACATGACGAGCTTCGACCACCTGGAGATCCAGCTCGAGACGTTCGTAGAGAATCTGCTGTTCGAATAAGCAAAGAGGTGTCGATGGCTAGCGGTAAGATCGATGACGGGATCGTCGGGCGCGGCAACCGGGACGGTGCGCAACTGTTCCGTGTCTGGTTCGAGGAGTTGACGGAGGCGGCAGAGGCGGACCGCGGTGGTGCCTACGTGTTCGTGATGGGTAGTATGTCGGAGCTGCTGAGAACGTTCGACTTTCCGATCATCTTCCCCGAGATCAACTCCCTGCAGACCGCCGTTCGTCGCGTTGCGCACGAGTACCTGGACGAAGCCGAAGACTACGGGTATTCACCAGACATCTGCGGCTACGTGAAGGCCGACGTCGCCACGCAGCTGCGCGGCGGCGCGCTGCCCATGGGTCGCATTCCCAAGCCGGCCCTCGCCGTTTACACCAACGCCTGCAACACCTACATCAAGTGGGCGGAGATCTGGGAGCGGATGTACGAAGTGCCCACCTTCGCGCTGGACGTTCCGGGGACCCGGGCGGCGGGAGCTCAGACCTGGCCCGGCGATCCGGACTTCGACAACGACCGGCGCTACGTGGCGGCTCAGATCAAAGAACTGATCGCCGTTTGCGAGCAGGTCAGCGGCGTCAAGTTCGACATCGATCGGCTGCGTGAGAACATGGGGCACGCCAACACGATGAGCCACTGCTGGAAGCGGGTACTGGAGCTCAACCAGACGCGTCCGTCGCTGTTCAACGCGCTCACCGACGGCACCATATACCTGGGCGTCTCCAATGGGCTGAGAGGCTCGGAAGCGGGCGCACGCTACTTCTCCGATCTCGTGGAGGAGATGGAGTACAAGGCGGAACGCGGTATCGGCACGCTGACCGATGAGCTGTACCGACTCCTGTTCGTGGGCGTACCATGCTATCCCATATTCCGGCGCTTCAGTGAGTTGTTTACCGAGTGGGGTGGAACCTTCGTCAACTCGACCTACCTGTGGTTCGCTTCGGGCGGCTCGAACGTCGGATTCCAGTACGACCTCAGAAATCCACTGGAGAGCCTCGCCGAAGGCGTGCTGATCAGCGTGCGCGATGCGATGGACGCCATGTTCTTCCAGACTGATATTCTGCTCGAGATGATCGAGGAGTTTCACGCCGATGGCGTCGTTTACCATCCCATCAAGAGCTGCCGCACCGTTTCCACCGGACTGGCCGACAACCGGCGCTCTCTGATGGAGGGCCGCGACATAGCGAGCTTGTTCATCGAGTCGGACATGATGGACCGACGTGTGGTATCGGAGGCGCAGCTGAAGAACCGGGTCGATGCGTTCTTCGAGGGGCTGGCAGCGCGGCGGGCACAGGCGGCGGCGTCTACGACGTAACGTGTTGGGAGGCAAATACTTATGGCCTATGCAGCCGGCGTGGATGTCGGGTCCACCCAGACGAAGGCGGTGATCATCGATGAGGCGCGCGAGATCATTAGCCGGGCACTGGTCGAGACGGGCGCCAACGTGATCCGTGCGGCGGAGAAGGCGTTCGAGGAAGCGCTGCGGGTCGGCGACCTGCGTGACGAAGAAGTGGAGTACGTGGTGGGCACCGGCTACGGTCGTTACAAGGTGACATTCGGCAACACGCAGGTTACAGAGATCAGCTGTCACGGCCGTGGTGCCGTCCACATGTTCCCGGGCACGCGAACGGTCGTGGACATGGGAGGGCAAGACACTAAGGCCATAAGTGTGTCACCGACAGGCGAGATCATCGACTTCTGCATGAACGACAAATGCGCGGCCGGTACCGGCCGTTTCCTCGGTGCCGCATCGAGCGCTCTGGACATCCCGATCGATGCGCTCGGGCCCACGGCGCTGCGCGGCGAACGCCCGGTCAAGATCAGCACGACTTGCACGGTCTTCGCGGAATCGGAGGTCCTGTCCTGGTTGGGTAAGGGCAAGAAAATAGAGGACATCCTGCTTGGCGTTCACCAGTCGATCGCCGCCCGCTCGGCCGGTCTCTTGCGGCGCGTTGGTATCGAGGAAGAGGTGACGTTTACCGGCGGTGTCGCGCGCAACGTCGCGATGGTTGACAGGCTGAACGATCGACTGGGACTAGAGGTCAATGTGAGTGAGGAGTCACACTACATGGGTGCACTCGGCGCGGCGCTGTTCGCATTCGATCATATTTTGGAAAGCCGGGCCCCGGCTAAGTCGAGGGAGCGAGCCTCGTGATCTACACGGCCGGAGTCGATATCGGATCGACCTACACAAAAGCCGTCGTCTTGAGCGCCGAAGACGAGATGGTTGGGCGCGTGATGGTGCCGACCGGGTTCAAGTTGGCCGAGGTGGCGGAGCGCGCAGTGCAGGAAGCTGTAGCTCGGTCAGATCTTTCCGCCGACGATGTGAGCTACACCGTCGCCACGGGGTTCGGCCGCCACCTGGCGAACATCAGCGACGTCCACGTGACCGACCTGACCGCCGCCGCTCGCGGCGCGACGTTTCTGTTCCCGGCTACCCGCACGATCCTCGACGTCGGCGGCCAGACAATGAAGGCGAGCCGCTTGGGGGAGGGCGCGAAGGTGAAGTCGTTTCGGCTCAACGACAAGTGCGCCGCGGGGACGGGCGCGTTTCTCGAGAAGACGGCCCGCTATATGGGGTACACGACGGAGGAGATCGGGCCCCTAGTGGCGACATCGAAGGAGGCGATCCCGATCTCCGGCGTCTGCGCGGTGTTCGCCGAGTCCGAGGTGATCAACCATCTCTCCCAGGGTGCCGCACCAGCCGACATCATGCACGGTGCCATCGTGTCACTGGTGGGCCGCTCGGTTCAGCTGATGAAGCGCGTACGCATGGAACCCGAGTTCACCTTGATTGGCGGCATCCTGCGTTTCAGAAAGATGGTGGACGTCGTGGGCGCCGAACTTCAGGCCGAGGTCAACGTTCCGGAAGGCGACCTCGTCCAGTTCGTCCCGGCGTTGGGCGCCGCTATGCTGGGCCACCGCCGGCTGCGCAAACTGGCTGAGGAAAGCACCGCGGCTTCAGCCTGAGCGAATCACGTAATGGATATGGTCGAGGACGATCGCAAGACACCTCAGAGGACGGACCGCCGGACGGTCGCCTCATCGCTCGGACCTATCGTCGAGCGCGAGGCGCGTCGCTTCCTCTCCGACGCACAGCTGGAAGGCGATCCGGCACGGCTCGCCGATGGTTGGGAGCGCCGCTTCATCGCCGATGCGCGACGGGCGGAGGAGGCGATCGAGTTGTACTCGCAGCTGGGCTATGAGGTCTGCGCCGATCCCGTGCGGGCGGAAGAGCTGGGCGAAGAATGCGACGATTGTCAGCTGCTGGCGGCAATGCAGTTCAAGACGATCTACACTCGGAAACGCCCGCCCACGTCGGACTAGAGCGGGCGAGCGGTACAGCGAGGTTCAAGGTGGACCACGGGGGACCCGGCGCCGACCACCTGTCTTGCCGGGCGTCGTGTCGACCCGTAGTCTCTGATTCGAGTGTAACCGCTGAGACGGGAGAGTCACGGTGAGCGATCTGTCCGAAGACCGCCTGGTCTACGATTGGGCCGAGTTCGGCGCCGAGGGGCCGGAGGCGCCGCGCAAGGCGATGCTGGATGATGAGACACTGCGGGATGGCCTGCAGAGCCCCTCGGTGATCGACCCGCCCACGGACGTCAAGGTCAAGATCCTCCACCTGATGGACAGCTTCGGGATCGAGACGGCCGACGTCGGGCTGCCCGGAGCCGGCCCGCGACAACAGGCGGCGGTCGAGATGCTGTGCCGCGAGATCGCCGACAGCAAGCTCGGCATCCAGGCCAACTGTGCCGCCCGCACGATGAAAGTGGACATCGAGCCGATCGCCGAGGTGGTGCAGAAGACGGGTGTGCCGATCGAGGCGTGCGTGTTCATCGGGTCCAGCCCGATCCGTCAGTATGCCGAGGAATGGGACCTGGAGCACATAATGCGGCTCTCGCGCGAGGCGGTCGAATTCGCCGTCGGAGAAGGCCTGGAGGTCATGTACGTGACCGAGGACACGATCCGGGCCAAGCCGGGCGATCTGCGGCAACTGCTCAGCGCCGGCGTCGAGGCGGGTGCGAAACGCTTGTGCCTCTGCGACACGGTAGGTGCCGCCGTGCCCAGAGGCGTGGTCAACCTGGTCACTTGGGTGAAGAATCTGCTCGAGGAGCTGGGCGTCGCAGACGCGGTCGGCATCGATTGGCACGGCCATCGCGATCGGGCGCTCGACGTGGCGAACACGCTGGCCGCGGTCGAGGCCGGTGCCACCCGCGTGCACGGCACCGCGCTCGGCATCGGCGAGCGGATCGGCAATACGCCGATGGAGCAGCTGCTGGTGAACATGAAGCTCCTCGGCTGGCGCGACGACGACCTGACCGCTTTGCCCGAGTACGTCGAGACCGTATCCGAGGCGGTGGGCGTACCTATCCCGGTCAACACGCCCATCGTGGGGCGCGATGCCTTCCGCACGGCCACCGGCGTCCACGCAGCGGCTGTGATAAAGGCTCAGCGCAAGGGACAGGCCTGGCTGGCCGATCGCGTCTACTCGGGCGTGCCGGCCAGCTGGGTCGGCCGCGCGCAGGAGATAGAGATCGGACACATGTCGGGCGCGTCCAACGTCCAGTATTTCCTGCGCGCTCGCAACCTGCCCACCACGCCAAAGGCAGTGGAGGCGGTGCTCGCCCTGGCGAAGAAGTCCGAGCGCCTGCTCAGCGAGGCAGAGATCCTCGAAGCCGTCCAGTCCGTGGCAGACCTCAACTGAGCGCGACCCGGTGTTGGGGGAGGTTGCATGGTGAGTCGTTTGATGTCAGGCAACGAGGCCGTTGCCCGGGGGGCGTGGGAGGCGGGTGTCGTGTTCGCCGCCGGCTACCCCGGGACGCCCAGCACCGAGGTGCTGGAGCGCCTCGCAACCTATGAAGAGGTGGATGCTCAGTGGTCGACTAACGAGAAGGTCGCCTTCGACGAGGGGATGGGGGCGGCGCTGGGCGGCGTGCGTACCATGGTGACGATGAAGCACGTCGGCCTCAACGTGGCCGCCGACCCGTTCATGGTCTTCCCTTACGCCGGCACCAACGCCGGCTTTGTCGTTCTGGTCGCCGACGACCCGGGCATGTACTCGTCACAGAACGAGCAGGATAGCCGCTACCTGGCGAAGGTGGCGAAGGTCCCTGTGCTCGAGCCAGCCGACGCTGCAGAAGCCCGAGGAATGGCGAAAGAGGCCTTCGAGTTGAGCGAGCGTTTCCAGACGCCCGTTATGTACCGCACCACCACACGACTGGCTCATACGAGGGGCGTCGTCGAACTCGGCGAGCGCCGCGAAGCCCCGCGCAAGGAATTCTCACGCAAGGCTAGCCAGTACGCGATACCGGTGTACGCCCGCTTCCGGCGCCCGGAGTTGGAGGAGAAGCTGGGCCGGCTGCGCGAGTTCGCCGAGGAGTTCGACGGCAACG
>JASFTI010000050.1:0-14225 GCA_050053635.1 Gemmatimonadales bacterium | reverse complement strand
TACCGCGCCTACCGCTACTCAAAGCAGACGCAGCACTTGTACCCGTACCCGTGGTCATAAAGGCAACTGCCACCGTAGTATGGTGGGTAGTCACAGATCCCCTTTCCCATGTCACAGTCTCTGTCGTCCGCACAGGGGTCCGGCTTCTGGCAGATCGTGTCTGCCGCCGCGGCCAAATCAACAGGACGCCAGCTCGGGCCCGGCGGGCCGCTGAGCGCCTCGGCCGCACCGAAGCTGAGCGCAACGGCGATGGCCACAGCGAAGGCGCCGTTCCGGATCATCAGCAACACGTTCTTCATGATTGCCCCTCCTTACTTCTCAGTTTACCGCCAACGGGGCCTGGGCCCTCGCCCGGATACCCGCGCGAAGGAAAGCGACAGCGATGATCGAGAGTCGTCTGAGGGTAGTTCGCGCCCTCGCCAGCTCGAGAGGCTAGCTACGAGCGCGAGAACGGTGAGGCGCCGCGAAGATTCTGCCCTGCGGGCGCGCATGAAAGGTACTCCCTATCGGTGAATACGACACCATCAAGATAGGGGTTGGAGGGGGGGGGGGTGTCAAGACGGAGAGTTCAGTGGTGCCGTTCCGGCAGCGTGCCCACGGTATAGAGGGCGCGGACCAGGTCGACCGCGGACGTGTTGGTGTCCTGGAGGATGGCGCGGCCGTCGGGTGTGGTATCGATCACGAGGCGCTGAACCGAGTACTCGAGATCGACCCCGCCCTCTGTGAACCCTCCCGCCAGCCGATCAAAGTTCCGATGGACCTGCTGGAGACAGTGGAGGTAGTTCTGCTCATGCAGCGCATCGTTGTCCTGGACCGCCAGCACGTCCAGCACCGCCGCGCGGGGAAAGCGAACATACGCAAGATCGAACTCAGGAGCCCAGGGCGAGGCACGAGGCAGTGATTCAATGTCCACAGGCTGGGAGAGGAAGTACGTGCAGAAGTCCCGGAGGCTCATACCGTGGCCCCGCCGGTCGTACTCCAGTCCGATATCCGGCATGTTGGGGACGGCCGGGTTATCCACATCGGCGGGCCCCAACAGCTCGAAGTCGGCTTGCGACAGGTCGGGAAAGCTGGGGTGGATCTGCGAGTGATCGATGGCGTCCATCGCCACCACCGCGATCGCCCCCGGCGCCAGCGGATACTCCGCCCCGGAGCCGGGGAACTGATGGAAAAGCTGGGCCCAGACACCGTCCGGGTCGTTTCGGAACGGTTCCATCGAAGCGCACGTGTAATATGGTGGGTTCTCCAAGTGAAGCGAGATCGCCTCTCCCAGGATCATCCCGTCCAGATAGATCGTCGTATCGGAGTTGTTGTAGATCTCGAGGTAGTGGTGATAGTTCCACTGCACTTCAGCCACGTACGGATACGACGCGTAGACCTCGCTTATCAGCAGAGAGCCGCGCCGGTCGGGCGCGAGGGTGAGAGTCTCGGTTCTCGCGCCGGAGATATCCAGCATCAGCCCATCCCCAAAAACCCGCCGCCGGCTGCCAAGCTGCGCCGCTTCGTCGTCGGTGAGAGCGCGGTACGCGGCCAGGCGATAACGGCCGGGGATAAGGTCGGGAAAGCCGGCCTCTCCAGCGGAATCCGTGAGCGTCGTCTGCCAGCGGAACTCGCTCCCCAGACGGTGGACCCAGACCTCGGCGCCCGGCACACCGTCCGTCCAGCCCAGCGTCTCGCCGAGTCCGGCGGCCGACTCCTCCAACTCGACCTTCACCGTGAGACCCTGACCCAGCCCGCTCCCCTCGGGCTGGTAGAGGTCGACCTCACCGGCCGTGCAACTGGCTAGCAGACCGGTGACGCAGACGGCCGGCAGGACAGCTCTTTGGCAAGCAGCGCGCACGATCGAGACACCCGTGTTCATGAGAGCGGCGCTGCTCCGGTGTTCCGTCTCAAGGGAGTAGACTCGGCGTGTCTCGGGCCGCAGCGACGATTGAATCCACGGCCGCGTCGCTGCCCACCACACCGAGCCGCGTGAATTCGACTCGGCCCTCATCGTTCAAGATCAGGATCTGCCGGACCCGCCGCAAGCGAAAGAGACTCTGTGCTCGTCGCTCCATCAGGCTCACCACAGGAAACCCGAGCTCGTGCTCCGTCGCGTACGACCGGCTCGCTTCCAGCGAGTCGAGGGAAACCCCATAGATCGACATGCGTGAGTCACCGGCCAGCTGCTTGGCCAGCGCCTTCCACCACGGTAGCGAAGCGCGCGAGTACGGGCAGCGGGTGTCAAAGACCAGAAGCATCTGCCGTTCACCCTCTCCAGGCGCTCCGATGAAAACGGAGTCGCTCTGTACGGACGGTGCACGGATGACGGGCACGTACATGCCCACGTAGGGTTGATCGAGCCGCGCCAGAACATCGGTTCCACTCACAAGTCTCGCGAGGCTGCGGTTACCCTTCTGACCTGGACAGGGCGCCTGACTCTACTCAAAGCAGACACAGCATTCATAGTAATGATCACACGTGCCACCAAAGTAAAGTGGCGGATCACAGATCCCCGCTTCATACTCACAGTACGAGTCATCGTCACACCACTTCTCCGGGAATTGGCACGGGTTGTCAGGGAACGTCGAGCCGCTGAGCGCCTCGGCCGCGCCGAAGCATAATGCCACGGCGATCGCCACAGCGAAGGCAGCGTTCCGGATCATGAGCAACACGTTCTTCATAATCGCCCCTCCTTACTTCTCAGTTTACCGCCAACGGGGCCTGGGCCCTCGCCCGGATACCCGCGCGAAGGAAAGCGACAGCGATGATCGAGAGTCGTCTGAGGCTAGTTCGCGTCGTCGCTGGCTCGAGAGGCTAGCTACGAGCGCGAGAGCGGTGAGGCGCCGCGAAGATTCTGCCCTGCGGGCGCGCATGAGAGGTACCCCCTGTGGCTGAATACGGCACCATCAAGATAGGGGTTGGAAGGCGGGGGGTGTCAAGACGGAGAGTTCAGTGGTACCGTTCCGGCAGCGTGCCCACGGTGTAGAGGGCCCGGACGAGGTCTACACCGGACGTGTTGGTGTCCTGAAGGATCGCCCGGCCGTCCGGTGTGCTGTCGATCACGAGGCGCTGAACCGAGTACTCGAGATCGTGCCCGTGCACCTTTATGAATCCTCCCGCCAGCCGGTCGAAGTTCCGGTGGACTCGTTCGTGACAGTAAGGTAGGTTCTGCTCATGCAGCGCGTCGTTCACGTCGGTCGCCAGCACGTCCAGCAGCGCCTCGCGTGGGATACGCGCGACCTCCTGATCGTAGTCGGGAGCCCAAGGCCGGTCACGAGGCAGTGCCTCGATGTCCACGGGCTCGGAGAGGAACAACGTGCGACCGACCCACAGCTCCATACCGTGGCCGCGCCGCGTATACGTCAGCCCGACATCCGCCATGTTGGGCACCGCCGGGTTATCTACATCGGCCGACCCCAACAGCTCGAAATCGGCATGCGTCAGGTCGGGCAAGGTGGGAAGGTACTGCGAGTGATCGATGCCGTCCATCGCTACCACCGCGATCGCTCCCGGGGCCAGCGGATACTCCGCCCCAGAGCCGGGGAACTGGTGGAAGAACATGGCCCAGACGCCGTCCGGGTCATTTCGGAACGGTTCCATCGCGGCGCAAGTGTTGTAGGGTGGGTTATCCCAATAGCTCGGGCTAGCGTGTCCCAGGATCATCCCGTCCAGATAGATCGTCGTGTCGGAGTTGTTGTAGATCTCGAAGTACGGGTGATAGTCCCAATCAACTTCATTCACGTAGGGAGACGTCCCGTAGACCTCACCGATCACCAGAGAGCCGCGCTCGTCGGGCGCAAGGCGGAGCGTCGCGGTGCTCGGCCCGCCGAAATGGATCATCCGCCCGTCACCGAACGCCCGCCGATCCCCGAGCTCAGCCGCCTCCTCCTCACTCAGTGCCCGGTAGGCCGCCAGGCGATACTGGCCCGGAAGAAGATCGGCAAATGTGACCGCGCCGCCGGAGTCGGTGAGCGCGGTCTGCCACTGGAAGTCCGTCCCGATCCGGTGCAGCCGGACCTCGGCCTCGGGCACCCCGTCCGTCCAGCCGAGGGCTTGAGCGATGTCTACGGCGGCCGAATCGAGCTCCACCTTCACCGTGAGCCCGCTGGCAAGTCCGCTCCCCTCGGGCTCGTATAGCTCCACCTCACCGGCCCGACAGCCGAACAGCAGTACCGCCAGCAGGACCGGACGGATGCCTCGCCCGGTATTCAACGCACTGCGAACAATTGCTCCGGTCGGCTTGCTGTGAGGTCGTCTCGATCCGTGGCCGGCTGAGAGGCTGGCCGAAAGCGCCAGACAAGAAACGCGCCGCGAAGATACCGCCCGACGGGCGCACATAAGAAACTCCCGCTCGTGGTCAGTTACGTTCCAACATAGCGACCGGAAGGGGGGCTCAAGGGCAGCCATCGCTAAGACTTGAACTCAGGGACCCCGAATTCGAACGCGGCCTTCTTCGACGATCCAAAGCCGAGACTCGAGACGCTCCGCCGCGAGGATGGGGATCAGCCGCTTGAAGACTTCTAGCAGATAGGGTTTATCTTGCCGCTGTAAGCGTAAGACGATCAGCCCATGAAACTGCTCAGGTGGGTAGCTGCGGATGTCCCCGAAACCCGCATCAAGGGTAACGAGTGCCCGCTGTTCGCGCTGCAGGTCGCCGCGATATCCGCGTCGGGTGCGCCACCAAGCTGCTGATCGAATACCGTTGTGGCTTCGTGATCTTCGTCGCGCAGCAGTCCCGTCACCTCGGCTGGTACGTTCTCGTCGATCTTGAACTTCACGCAACCACTCCTCTAGCCGGGCAGAGTGACGACGCGTTCCCGGGCGAGGTCGGCCGCGTATGCGATGGCGGCCTGCACAGCCTCCAGCGTCAGCGACGGGTAGCTGTCCAGTATTTCTTCCGGCTCGAGACCCGCTGCCAGGTTGTCCAGCACAACCGACACCATGACGCGCGTGCCTTTGAAGCAGGCGCGCCCGTGACAGATGCCAGGGTCGAAGGTGATGTAGTCCCGCCAATCCATTTCGCATCTCCGTCCGAATTCAAACGCGATCAAGACGGCCACTAAGAAAGCTACGCAGGGCTCTTGCCTATGTCCATCCGTCACGCTGAAGTACCCGGTCGCCTCAGCGATCCGGAGCGCGGCAGAATGGCGGCGATCAGTGATCACCTATGAGGCGACAGCTCTCAGTGTCCGGTGAACGCGGTGCACTGATTACCGATTACTACTGCTGACCAACGTTTCCCGGCAACGTCCCGACGGTGTAGAGCGCGCGGACGAGGTCGACCGCGGATGTGTTGGTGTCCTGGAGGATCGCCCGCCCGTCCGGTGTGCTGTCGATCACGAGGCACTGAACCGAGTACTCGAGATCGTGACTGTGCTTTATGAACCCTCCCGCCAGCCGGTCGAAGTTCCGATGCACCTGCTGGAGGCAGTAACGGTAGTTCTGCTCATGGAGCGCATCGTTGACTTGGGTCGCCAGCACGTCCAGCAGTGCCTCGCGGGGAAAGCGAGCGTACTCAATATCGAAGTCAGGAGCCCAGGGCCAGGCACGAGGCAGTGTCTCAATGTCCACGGGCTGGGAGAGGAACAGCGTTTTACCAATCCATAGCTCCATGCCGTGGCCGCGCCGGCTGTAATCCAGCCCGATATCGGGCATGTTGGGGACCGCCGGGTTATCCACATCGGCCGAGCCCAACAGCTCGAAGTCAGCATCCGTGAGATCGGGCAAGCCGACAAGGTACTGCGAGTGATCGATGGCGTCCATCGCCACCACCGCGATCCCGCCTGGCGCGAGCGGATACTCTGCCCCGGAGCCCGGGAACTGATGGAAGTACATGGACCAGACGCCGTCCGGGTCGTTTCGGAACCGCTCCATCGAAGCGCACGTATAGCTGGGAGGATTCTCTATGCTGGGCGAAGAGGCCGCTCCCAAGATCATCCCGTCCAGGTAGATCGTCGTGTCGGAGTTGTTGTAGATCTCGAGGTAGTGGTGGTAGTCCCACCGCACCACGTCCACCGGCGTGCTCGTCCCGTATTGCTCGGCTATCAGCAGAGAGCCGCGCCGGTCGGGCGCCAGGGTGAGGGTCTTGGTGCTCGGGCCGGGAATGTCCAGCATCAGCCCATCCCCGAACGCCCGCCGCCGGCTATCCAGCTGCGCCGCTTCGTCATCGGTGAGCGCGCGGTAGGCGGCCAGGCGATAACGCCCGGGTACGAGGTCGGGAAAGCGAGCTTCTCCCGCGGAATTCGTGAGCACCGTCTGCCACCGGAACTCGGTCCCCAGACGGTGGACCCGGACCTCGGCCTCAGGTACGCCGTCGGTCCAACCCAAGGCCTCTGCGATGTCCGCCGCCGCCGAGTCGAGCTCGACCTTCACCGTGAGACCCTGCCCCAGCCCGCTTCCCTCGGGCTCGTACAGCTCGACGTCTCCGGCCGTGCAACCCACGAGCAGACCGGTGACGCAGACGCCCGGTAAGGTGACTCTCTGGCAAGCTGCCCACAGAATCGACGCGCGCATGTTCATCCGAGCAGCGCCGGGTCCCTCATGGCAGTAAACTCGACGTGTCTCGCGCCGCAGCGACGATTGAATCCACGGCCGCGTCGCTCTCCACCACGCCGAGCCGTGTGAAGACGACCCGGCCCGCCTCGTCCAAGATCAGGGTCTGGGGGACCCGCTGCAAGTGAAAGAGCCTCTGCGCTCGGCGCTGCGCCAGGCTCACCACAGGGAACCCGAGCGCGTGCTCCGTCGCGTACGTCCGGCTCGCTTCCAGCGAGTCGAGGGAAACGCCGTAGATCCACACGCCCGAGTCGGCGGCCAGCCGGTCGGCCAGCGCCCTCCACGACGGCGGCGAGGCCCGGGTGCCGCGCGAGCGGCGGCCACCACCGAATCCACAGCCGCTTCGCTCTCCACCGCGCCGAGCCGTGCATAGATCATGCGGCCTTCTCCCTCCAAGATCAGCGTCTGCGGCACCGCCTGCAACCGGTAGAGCGCCCGAATCCTCGGCTCGCTGAAGGTGACTACGGGAAAACTCAGCCCGCGATCCTCCACATAGGCGCGGGTCGTCTCCAGCGAGTCCCTCGACACCCCGAACACCCGCACTCCCGATTCCTCAGCCAGATGTGTCGTGATGCTCTCCCATGAGGCCAGCGAGGCATCGCAATACCCGCACGTCGTGCTGAAGCCGACGAGCACCTGCCGCTCGCCTTCGCTTGCCTCCCCTATCACGAACGAATCTCCCCGCACCGATGGCGCGCGCACGACCGGCACGTACATACCGGCGTAGGGGTGCTCGATGCGCGCGACCAGCTCCCGTACCGCGCCTCGAGCGACTGCTTCTGCCGGGCGAGGGCGATGACAAGGACAGCAGCCGCACTAACGGCGATGAGGAGAGCCAGCCGCGCGACCCGCTTCAGTGGCACCGTTTGTCGCTTGACGGGCTTAAGGCTGTTCAGGTGTCGCACCTGGAAGGGGCGCCTGGGCTCCGAATCAGTCGACGCACGAGCAACACTTCTTGCTCATTATGCACCAACCGTCGACATGATCACGTTCTATGCAGAGATCTTTACAGAACGGGTCATTATCGCAGTAGTCAGGGTAGGTGCACACTCCAGCGAGCGACAGGTGCTGTTGCGCCGTTCCGCTGAGTTCCTCCGCGGCACCCAAGGTGAGCGCAACGGCGTCAATGCTCTCGTTTCCCTGCCGCGCGCCGTGCTCCGCCGAGCTGCGGTTGCGGCAGCGTGCCCACCGTGTAGAGGGCGCGGATGAGGTCGACTGCGGATGTGTTGGTGTCCTGGAGGATGGCGCGGCCGTCCGGTGTGTAATCGCTCACGAGGCGCTGAACTGAGTCCTCGAGATCGTTTATTCTCGCGAACCCTCCCGCCAGCCGGTCGAAGTTCCGATGAACACTCTCGCGACACCGAGGAAGGTTCTGTTCGTCGAGCGCATCGTTCACCTCGGTCGCCAGCACGTCCAGCAGCGCCTCGCCAGGAAAGCGAACCCACTCACGCCCCCACTCGTCCTGGGCATGGAGGATCGCCCCGATGTCCACAGCTTGGGAGAGAAAGAACGTCCATCCGATCCACAGGGTCATACCGTGGCCGAACCGGTCGTACTCCAGCCCGATATCCGGCATGTTGGGGACGGCCGGGTTATCCACATCGGCGGGTCCCAACAGCTCGAAGTCGGCGTGCGTGAGGTCCGGAAAGCTGGGGTGGATCTGCGAGTGATCGATAGCGTCGATCGCCACAACGGCGTTCTGCCCTGGAGCGAGTGGATACTCCGCTCCAGAGCCCGGGAACTGATGGAACGACATGGACCAGACGCCATCCGGGTCGTTTCGGAACGGTGCCGACTCCAAGCACGTATACCCGTTCGAGTATTCGAAACGACGCCCGAAAGCCCATCCCAGGATCATCCCGTCCGGATAGACCGTCGTGTCGGAGTTGTTGTAGACCTCGAGATAGTGGTGGTAGGTCCACTGCACCTCGGCCACCAACGGTGCAGCCCCGTACAGCTCGCTGATAAGCAGAGCGCCGCGCCGGTCGGGCGCCAGGTGGAGAGATTTGGTTCTCGCGCCGGAGATATCCAGCATCAGCCCATCCCCGAACGCCCGCCGCCGGCTGCCAAGCTGCGCCGCTTCCTCGTCGGTGAGCACGCGGTAGCCGGCCAGGCGATAACGTCCCGGGATAAGGTCGGGAAATCGAGCTTCTCCGGCCGAATCCGTGAGCACCGTCTGCCAGCGGAACTCGGTCCCGAGACGGTGGACCCGGACCTCGGCCTCGGGCACGCCCTCGGTCCAGCCCAAGGCCTCCGCGATGTCCGCAGCCGTTGAATCCAGCACGACCTTCACCGTGAGGCCTTGCGCGAGCCCGCTCCCCTCGGGCTCGTACAGCTCGACCTCTCCAGCCGTGCAGCCTGTCAGCAGCCAGGTGACACAGACGGCCGGCAGGACAGCTCTCGGACAAGCAACCCGCAAGATCGAAGCACCCATGTTCATCCGAGCGGCGCCGGGTCCTTCATGGCAGTAGACTCGACGTGTCTCGCGTCGCAGCGACGATCGAATCCAGCGAGGCTTCGCTCTCCAGCACACCGAGCCGCGTGAAGACGACCCGGCCCTCGTCGTCCAAGATCAGGGTCTGTGGGACCCGCCGCAAGTGAAAGAGCCCCTGCGCTCTTCGCTCCGTCAGGCTCACCACGGAAAACGCCAGCGCGCGCTCCATCGCGTATGACCGGCTCGCTTCCAGCGAGTCGAGGCAAATCCCATAGATCGACACGCCCGAGTCGCCCGCCAGCCGCTCGGCCAGCGCGTTCCATGACCGCAGCGACGCGCGCGAGTACGGGCAGCGGGTGTCAAACACCAGCAGCATCTGCCGCTCGCCCTCACCGGGCTCTCCGATGAGGACCGAATCGCCCTGTAGCGACGGTGCACGGATGGCCGGCACGTACATCCCCACGTAGGAAGCATCCAGCCGCGCCGCGAGCTCCCGATATCGCACCCTTAAGCGACTGCTTCTGCCGGGCGAGGGCCACAACGATTATGGCAGCCGCAGTGAGGGCGAGAACGAGAGCCGGCCGCGCCAGACGCCTCGCCAGGACATCGTTTCCACTCACGGGTCTCGCGAGGCTGCGGTTACCCTTCTGACCTGGACAGGGCGCCTGACTCTACTCGAAGCAGACACAGCATTCATAGTGATGATCGCACGTGCCACCGTAGTAAGGATCGTCACAGATCCCACCGTTGTAGCGACAGTCCCAATCATCGTCACAGTACTTCTCGGGGAATTGGCACGGGTTGTCAGGGAACGTCGGGCCGCTGAGCGCCTCGGCCGCGCCGAAGCATAATGCCACGGCGATGGCCACCGCGAAGGCGCCGTTCCGGATCATGAGCAACACGGTCTTCATAATCGCCCCTCCTTACTTATCAGTTTACCGCCAACGGGGCCTGGGCCCTCGCCCGGATACCCGCGCGAAGGAAAGCGACAGCGATGATCGAGAGTCGTCTGAGGGTAGTTCGCGCCGTCGCCGGCTCGAGAGGCTAGCTACGAGCGCGAGAGCGGTGAGGCGCCGCGAAGATTCTGCCCTGCGGGCGCGCATGAGAGGTACTCCCTACGGCTGAATACGACACCATCAAGGTAGGGGTTGGAAGGGGGGCGGTGTCAAGCCAGGCTACACGCTCCTTCTCAACGGGGGCGACACGAGCAGCGCCCCGTGGTCCAGCGTCCAGCCGCCGCGGTCCCCGGCAGGCTCCGTCGGAATGGAGACTCGGCTCCCTCGACTGGGGTCGACGGTTGGAACTCTATGATTAACGGTTAAGGGCGCTCGCCCCCCGTGAATGCTCTCGTTTCCCTGCCGCGCGCCCTGCTCCGCCGAGCTGCGGTTGGGGCAGCGTGCCCACGGTATACAGGCGCGGACCAGGTCGACGGCGGACGTGTTGGTGTCCTGGAGGATGGCGCGGCCGTCCGGTGTGGTGTCGATCACGAGGCGCTGAACCGAGTACTCGAGATCCTCGCCGTGCTCAACGAAGCCTCCCGCAAGACGGTCGAAATTGCGATGGACGGCCTCGCGGCACGGCGGCGCTATCAGCTGGTCAATATCGGCAGCGTCACTCTCGGTCGCCAGCACGTCAAGCAGCGCCTCACGAGGGAACCGAACGAACTCTCGGGCTACGAGGCCACCCTCGTCCGTTCGGTGCGGCAAAGCTTCGATGTCCACGGGATCCGAGAGAAAATAGGGATCACCGACCGTAAGCCCCAGGCCGTGCCCGAAGAACCAGGACTCCAGCCCCGCCTCGGGCACGTTCGGGACCCCTGCGTTGTCAACGTCGGCCGGCCCAAGAAGCTCGAAGATCCGCAAGGGATAGATCGGGGAAGCTCGGGTGGATCTGGGAGTGATCGATGGCGTCCATCGCCACGACCGCGATCTCGCCCGGCGCCAAAGGATACTCCGCCCCGGAGCCCGGGAACCGATGGAACCAACGGGCCCAGACGCCCGCAGGGTCGTTCCGGAACCTCTCGGTGTAGTCGCAGGACCAGCCTCCGCTGTAATCCCTGTCATTGCGGTAGGCTAATCCAAAGAACTTGCCGTCCAGGTAGATCGTCGTGTCGGAGTTGTTGTAGATCTCGAAGTACGGGTGATAGTCCCAATCAACTTCATTCACGTAGGGAGACGTCCCGTAAAGCTCACCGATCAGCAGCGAACCGCGCCGGTCCGGCGTGAGGCGGAGCGTATCGGTGCTCGGCCCGCCGAAATGGATCATCCGCCCGTCACCGAACGCCCGCCGCCGATCCCCGAGCTCAGCCGCCTCCTCCTCACTCAGTGCCCGGTAGGCCGCCAGGCGATACTGCCCCGGAAGAAGATCGGGAAACGCGACCGCGCCGTTGGAGTCGGTGAGTGCCATCTGCCACTGGAAGTCGGTCCCGATCCGGTGCAGCCGGACCTCGGCCTCGGGCACCCCGTCCGTCCAGCCGAGGGCTTGAGCGATGCCCACGGCGGCCGAATCGGGCTCGACCCTCACCGTGAGGCCTTGCGCGAGTCCGCTCCCCTCGGGCTCGTACAGCTCGACCTCTCCCGCCCGACAGCCGAACAGCAGTACCGCCAGCAGGACCGGACGGAGGCCTCGCCTGGCATCCAACGCACTGCGAACAATTGCTCCGGTTGGCTTGCTGTGAGGTTGTTTCGATCCGTACCCGGCTGAGAGGCTGGCCCAAAGCGCCAGACAAGAAACGCGCCGCGAAGATACCGCCCGACGGGCGCACATAAGAAACTCCCGCTCGTGGTCAGTTACGTTCCAACATAACGACCGTAAGGGGGAGCTCAAGGGCAGCCATCGCTAAGACTTGAACTCAGGGACCCCGAATTCGAACGCGGCCCTCTTCGACGATCCAAAGCCGAGACTCGAGACGCTCCGTCGAGAAGATGGGGTATGAACTTCCACAGTTGGAACCTCCAGTGCTGGAAGTTCCAACTGTGGAAGTTCTCACGACTAACTCCTACAGGCTTGACCCGCCTTGCCCGGACCCGAAGAGGAACTGTCGCGATGACAGAAGCACTTCGTCGAATGTTAGATCGAGAACCGATTCACTCGGCAGGCAGACGACCCAGCTTCTCGTTCTCGGCGACGGAGTCGTCAAGCTTCTGCTACTCGGCCCCCGCCCCTCGCCTGTAGACCACGATCTGCCAGTTCATCGTCGTGCTGTAGTGGAGCCGCACGAAGCCGGCTTTGCGTATCGCCGCATCCACGGAGACTGTCGGATGGGCGTAAACCCGGAAGGGGTTCCGGGTCAGCCAGAGCGAGAAATTCAGCAGGCGGTGGCCGATACTCGTCCACCAAACGGAGCGCGGGTAGACGACGCCGTAGATCTTGCGGGACTTGGCCAGCGAGCGCGTGACTAACGCCTCCCAGTCGGGATAGCAGCAGATCACACGATCGAGGGTGACGATGTCCGCCGACTCGACGTCGTCGGCGATCTCGACGAAGTCGCCCTCGCGTATCGTCACCCGGTCCGCCAGCCCGCGGCGGCCGGCTTCGTCCCGCGCTGCCTCTATGTAGCCCCGCGCCGCCTCCACGTTCATCGCGCGGTCGGCGCCGGCGTTCAACAGCTCGTACTCGATGACGCCCACGCCGCCGCCGATATCGAGCAGTGTGGCGCCCTCGACGCTTTCACCGGCCAGTGCGTCGATGAGCATCCGGGTGGTCCTGTCGGGGCCCTTGCGGCGATAGCGCTTCAGGTTGCGGGCGACGTAACGGCCCGCGAAGACGCGCTGCGCGCCCTGGCAGTGGCAGCAACTCATCTGCTCAGTGCCTCCGGCTCATTCATCGCCTTCCCGCAGCGGGAAGACCAACAGCGGTAGCGTGCGATCGGGGACCGCCCCGGACGGCACCTCGCCGATCCGCTCGGCGCCCAGCTTCAGGTAGAAGCCCTCGGCGAAGGGGTCGCTCTGGATCAGGAGCTTCGCGTAACCGAGCTCGGTCGCCCTGCGGACCGCGTCGTCCCAGAGACGCCGACCCACCCCGTTACCCATCGCCGGCGGGTCGACGAAAAAATGGTACAGCTCGAGGTCGGAGTGCCAGGGCGCCAGGCTATAGAAGCCGACGACGCGACCGTCGAGCTCGGCGACGTAGACGTCGGCGCGCGCGATGAGCCTGGCGCTGACCCGCAGCGTGGCTCGGCACGCCTCCATGAACTGGCAGTCGTAGCCCCAGTGCGCCTTCGAGCGGTAGGCCAGCTCAGTGAGCAAGCTCGCCTCGTCCGGCCGGGCGCGCCGTACGACCCCGTCCATCGCTGTGCTGCCAGGCTCGTTCATAGGTCGCCTTCACCAGCGCGGACCAGCGAGCTGCGTATCCACGGCAACAGATTCTCGAAGTCGCACTGTCCCCTCTCGAGCAGGCTTACCAAGAAAGCGTGCGCCTCCTCCGGGTCCACCCGTAGCCGCCAGCCGTTCAGTCTCAAAAACACGTCGGTGGCGAAGAATGCCACCCTCTTGTTCCCATCGATGAAGGGGTGATTCATCAGCAGCGACTCGAACAGCGCGGCCGCCATCTCGGCGATGTCTCGATAGTAGCCGGTGTGAGGCCGGTAGAGCGCGCTCTCCAGCAGGCCCAGGTCGCGCACGCCTCGCAGCCCGCCAAAGCGGGCGACCAGGCGTTCGTGGATCGCCAGGACCTCGTCGAGCGTCAGATGAAGGACCGATTCACTCGGCAAGGAGACGACCCAGCTTCTCGTTCTCGGCGATCGAGTCCTCGAGGTGCCGCAGCACGTCCGGACGCACGCGCCGCCGGCGGACGTACTCGCGGATCGCCTCGGTGAGGATGCCCGAGATGCTGCGCTGCGATTCGCGAGCCAGTGCCTTCAGTTCGTTCCAGACCGACTCGTCCACTTTGGAGCTGATCTTCACGGCCGCCATACGTGACCTCGCGGGCGCGGGTTGTCCTGACGTGTCAAGATATGTCAAGACCAACCGGGACGTCAACATCGCGCACCCTGGGCAGGCAGCAGCTGTTGGGCATTTCACTCTCTCGCATCGTACCGCGAGAACAGAGCGTCCACAGCATCTTTGGCGACACGGGTGTCAAACCCCCGGCGGATCAGGTGATCGCGCAGCCGCCGCCGCAGCACCCTTTCATCCTGCGGCCGTGATTTCAGCGTGCGGCGCTTCTTCGCCACGACCCGCTCGGCCAGGGTCCGCTCGTCCGTCTCCTCCTCGCGCAGCGTCTCCTCGATGACCGGCAGGGCGACCTCGCGGGCGAT
>JASFTI010000049.1:0-14335 GCA_050053635.1 Gemmatimonadales bacterium | reverse complement strand
GCGACTTCACCGAATCGACCATCCCGCGGATCTCTCGGAGCGCCGACTCCAGGTTACCCTTGAGCTCCGCTCCCCAGTGCCGCTTTCCGGCAACCAGGTCGGCCGCCGCTCCCTGCACCGCGCCTGCAGCACGCGCGATGGCATCCTGGTCCGCCATCCGCGCGCTGCCCCGCAAGGCGCGAGCGAATCGCCTCAACTCATCGGCGTCGGGCGTAGGCCCGGCGCTCAGAGCACGCTCCATCTTGTCGAGATAGTCGCCCGACTCGTCGGCAAAGAACTCGAGCAGCGTTCTGGGCATTCTCCTAGCCCCCCACCCCGCGTCTCGCTTCCATGACTATGTGCAACATCTCTCGAACAGCCCGTTCCATCCCCACAAATACCGCTCGGCTCACAACCGAGTGACCGATGTTAAGCTCCTCGATCTCCGGGATCGCCGCCACCGGTGAAACGTTCTCGTAGGTCAGGCCGTGGCCCGCGTGCACCGCCAGACCCAGCTCACGCCCCAGCGCCGCCGCCCGCCCGAGCCGCTGCAGCTGCTCCGGTCGGCTTTCCAGATTCGCGTTCGCGTACTCGCCCGTGTGCAGCTCGATCGCGTCGGCCCCCAGCTCGGCCGCGCTACGAATCGTCTCCTCGACGGGATCGATGAAGAGCGACGTCTTGATGCCCGCCTCGCCCAGCCGAGCGAGCGCATCCGCGACTCGCCGTCGGCGGCCCGAGTCGCCGAGATCGAGACCACCCTCGGTCGTGACCTCCTCGCGCCGCTCCGGGACCAGAGTGGCCTGCAGCGGCCGGTGCTCCAGCGCGAACTTCAGCACCTCTTCCTCGACCGCCAGCTCCAGGTTCACGCCGGTGCGCACCGTCGCCAGCAGCAGCAGCACGTCGCGGTCCTTGATGTGGCGGCGATCCTCTCGCAGGTGCACGGTAATCGCCTGCGCCCCGCCCAGCTCGGCCAGGACGGCGGCACGAACCGGATCGGGCTCGTCGGTTCGCCGAGCCTCCCGAACCGTCGCAACGTGATCGAGATTGATGTACAGCCTCATCCCGGGCCGGCCTCTCCAGTCAGCCAGGATTCGATCTCCGCCTCGATCGCCGCCGCCGTCTCGGCGTCCAGACCCTGCTCGCGACTCAGCTCGAGCGCCTCCAGCGCCAGCCGGCCATACAGGTCGCGCGTGCCGACGGCGAGCGACTCCAGGTGCCCCTTCACCGTCTCCAGGTCACCGCGCGCCACGGGGCCGGTCAGCGCACGGGGCAGGCCGGGTCGCTCCAAGTTCGCCAGGGCACCGCGCCACAACGGCTGCAACGCCTGTGCCGCCTCTGCGCGGCCCACGTTTACGGCATCGGCCAGCAGCCGTGTGGCTACAGAGACACAGGCTACAACATAGTTTGAGGCGAACACGCACGCTGCATGATAGCGTGCTTTGTCCTCCGCGTGAACCTCCAGCATCCGCCCAGCTGCCGCCTCGACGATCCGCGCCGCCCCGACCCGCGCCGCGCCGTCCCCCTCATAGGTGAAGAAGGCCTCGCGGAGCCGCTCGGCGCCTTGCCACGGATCGGCCACGGTCTGCAAGGGGTGCAGCGACCCGGTGGCGTAGCCAGCGGCGGCCAGCGGAGCCAGGACGGCGGCCGGCTGCGCGCCGCTGTGGTGCAGGGCCACGCACGGGCCGGCAGGACGGCCCAGCCGGGCGACTTGCGCCGCGACCTCGGCGATCACCCCGTCCGGCACCGCCAGCAGCAGGCAGGACCCGGCGGGCGGCAGCCCCGGAACGCCGCGGACGTAGCGTACAACCGTCGATTCCATCAGCGGATGGTCCGGCGCGGCCTCGCGCCTACCTACGAGAAGCAGTTCGCTGGCCCCAGCGCTCGCCAGTACCGTGCCCAACGAGAGGCCCATCCGACCGGGACCGATGATCCAGTATGCGTCCATACGATCAGGCCGCCGGCATCTCGACGGCCACACCGTCCCGCGCCCTCAGACGACCGAGGGCATCGGCAGGCAGGCGCACGGTCAAGCGGATCGACGTTCCGCCCTGCTCCCGGGTCAAGACCTCGCCTTCCCTGTAGATCTCTGCCAGAACGCTGCCGGCGCTGGCCGGGATGGTCAGTCTGACGACCGACCAGCACTGGCGAATCGTCTCCCTCAGCTTGGCGCGGAGAGCCTCTAGCCCGTCCGCCTCGACCGTCGAGGCGAAGACGTGCGCATCGAGCAGCGCCGCCGCCCGCTGCTCGATAGCGTCTTGTTCTGCGTGGGTCAGGCGATCGACCTTGTTGAACACGACGAGCCGGCCCTTGGGATCGAACCGCAGCTCGGCTAGCACGCCCTCCGCGACTTCGTACTGCTCTTGCCAACCCTCGACCGACACATCGACCACATGACACAGCAGGTCGGCCTCGTTCGCCTCCTCCAGCGTCGCACCGAACGACGCGACCAGGTGGTGGGGTAGTTTGCGGATGAACCCGACGGTGTCGGTCATCAGGGCGTGGAAGCCTTCACCGAGATCAACGACCCGAGTGGCCGGGTCGAGGGTCGCGAACAGCCGGTCCTCGATGAACAGATCGGATCCTGAAAGCCCGGCGAGTATCGAGGACTTGCCGGCGTTCGTGTAGCCGACCAGGGCGGCCCGGAACTCACCGACGCGCCCCTTGCGCTCGGTCTCGCGCTGCCGCGCTACTTTCTCCAGACGACGCTGCAGGTCGCTGATCTTGCGCCGGATGGTCCGCCGGTCCGTCTCGAGCTGCGTCTCACCGGGCCCCCTCAGGCCGATGCCGCCACGGATGCGCGAGAGGTGGTTCCACATCCGCGTGAGTCGTGGCATCAGGTACTGCAGCTGGGCCAGCTCGACCTGCATCTTGGCTTCCGCGGTTCGAGCGCGCAGCGCGAAGATGTCGATGATCAGCTCGGTGCGGTCCATGACCCGAACGCCGAGCGTGTCCTCCAGCTTCCGACCCTGCACCGGCGATAGATCTTCATCGAAGATGACCAGGCTCGCCCCGCGGCTCGCGACGACCGACCGCAATTCCTCGGCCTTACCGCTACCAATGTAGTGGGCCGGGTGCGGCGATCGGATCTGCTGTTCGACGGTGGCGACGACCTCGGCGCCCGCCGTGTCTGTGAGGGACTCCAGCTCGCTCAGGTGATCGCAAGCCTCCTGCCGGCTCGTCTCCGGGCCGGGCAAGGTGAGCAGCACCGCCCGGTCCTGAGGAAGCTCTACCTCGTGGATTCTGTTTTTAGCGATCTCTTAACCAGCTCCCTTCCAATGCCACGGGCCCTGCCATGTCCATTCTACCCTAGCCGCGCTCGCGGCGTGCCGCTCGCCGCTTCGTCGCCCAGGCCTCGAGTCGCTTGGCGATCTCGGCCTCGAAGCCCCGGCGCGACGGCTCATAGAAGCGACGCTCGGCCAGCGACTCGGGCAGGTACTCCTGCTGTGCCAGAGCATCGGGCTCGGCGTGGTCGTACTTGTAACCCGCCCCGTAGCCCAGTTCCTTCATCAGCCGCGTCGGCGCGTTGCGCACGTGCAGCGGCACCGGCTCGCCCGGCGTCTCGCGCGCCAGCGCCAGAGCGCTTCCGAACGCTTTGTAGATCCGATTCGACTTGGGGGCCGTCGCCAGATAGACGACAGCCTCCGCCAACGCCAGCTCGCCCTCCGGCGACCCGAGGAAGTGGTAGGCATCTTTGGCGGCGACGGCGATCCAGAGGGCGCGGGGGTCGGCCAGGCCTATGTCTTCGCTGGCCATGCGAATCATGCGGCGGCAGAGGTAGAGCGGATCCTCGCCACCATCCAGCATACGGGCCAACCAGTAGAGAGCGCCGTCGGGGTCGGAGCCCCTCACCGCCTTGTGCAGCGCCGATATGAGGTTGTAGTGCTCCTCGCCCGACTTGTCGTAGTGGGCGAAGCGCTTCTGGAACGCTTCGGCGGCGACCCGGGCGGTGACGCTGCCGGCGCCACCCACCATCGCCGCCGCGACCTCGAGCGCCGAGAGGGCGCGCCTCGCGTCACCGTCGGCGGCGCGGGCTAGCAGCTCGAGGGCGTCATCGTCCACCTGCAGCTGCGAGCCGCCGAGCCCGCGTTCCTCATCGGCCAGCGCCCGCTCGCAGATCAGGCGCACGTTTTCTTCGCTCAACGGCTCGAGTACCAGAACCCGCGACCGACTGAGCAACGCGCTGATGACTTCGAAGCTCGGGTTCTCCGTTGTGGCGCCGATCAGGATGACCGTGCCCGCTTCGACGTGGGGCAGGAACGCGTCCTGCTGCGCTTTGTTGAAGCGGTGGATCTCATCGCAGAACAGAATCGTACGGCGGCCGCTGGCGCTGAGCCGCTCGCCGGCCTCGGTGATGATCTGGCGGACCCGCGGTACACCCTCGGTGACCGCGCTGAAGGGAACGAATGCGGCGTCGGTGCGATCGGCGATGATCCGGGCCAGCGTCGTCTTGCCGCTGCCCGGCGGCCCCCAGAAGATCAGCGAGCCGAGCTCGTCGCGCTCGATCATCTCGCGCAGAATCCGTCCGGGCCCTACGAGGTGCTCTTGTCCCAGAAACTCCTCCAGATTGCGGGGGCGCATCCGGGTCGCCAGCGGGGCCGCGGGCGAGCGTTCGTCGGCGATGCCGACTCGCGGCTGACGCTTCGACTCGGGCGTCGGAAACAGATCCAGCTCTTCCTTCATCGCATCTGCGTCCTAGTGTTCGGCCACAGTGATGCTGACGCCTGCCTGGAGGATGCCGGGGTCGGCCGGGGGACCCTCTCGCGGTTTGCAGTCCGCTCCGGGGACCGCCCGGCCGACCCCAACCACGCTTCACAACCACTGTGGCGGTACACTAGTCATCCATCTCCTTGCAGGCGAGCTCGAGCAGGCGATCTCGCTCGTTCAGCCGCGGATCCTCGATCACCACGTCGAGGCAGGCCTCGAGGATTCGCCCGAACTCGGGCCCCGGCCTCACGCCCAGCTTCTTAAGATCGTTCCCATCGATCGCCAGCGCCGCCAACGTCACCGGGTCACCTCGGCGCAGCACGTTCAGCACCGAACTCGCCTGCGCGGCCAGAACCGTACGACCCTCGGCACCCGTCCCCAGAGCAGCCTCGCGCCGGAAGTGGAGCCGCAACGCGTCGCGCGCGTCTTCCGGACCTACGTGCCGGAGCCAGCGCCGCGCGCCGACGATATCGCCCGGCTCGGGCAGCGGCAGGTCGAGCGCTCGGCTCATCGCCTGCGCGTCGCGCAGCTCCGCGTTCGAGAAGCGGAGCCGTTTCATCAGCGGCTCGATCTCCTGCGCGGCCGGCGCGACTAGCGCCGCCAGGCGCAGCCGGAGCCGACGCTCGGCGAGGCCATCGATGGTCCCCAGGATGACCCGCCAGTCGGTGTCAGCGACGGATGCGAGCTCGGGGAGCAGAACGACCAGAGCGCCCGACCTGCGGTACAGGTCGAGGCCACGCGACGGCACGGGGCCGGCCAGCAGCTTGAGGATCTCCTCGCGGACCCGTTCCCCCGACAGCCGAGTCAGTCTCGGCGTCGCGGCGACCAGCGCGTCCCAGGTCGCGGGCTCGATCTGCAGCTCGTAGCGGCCGGCGAAGCGCAGGCCGCGCAGCACGCGCAGGTAGTCCTCGGCGAATCGTGTCGCCGGCTCGCCGACGCAGCGGAGTAGGCGGCGCTGCAGGTCCTGCCAGCCGTCCAGCGGATCGTGGAACTCGTGCTGCAACGGGTGATAAGCGATGGCGTTGATGGTGAAATCGCGACGTGCCAGGTCTTCGTCCAGGCGCTCGGCGTACTCGACCACCGCGTGCCGACCGTCGGTCTCGATGTCGCGCCGGAACGTGGTTACCTCGTACAGGTTACCGTCTTCGCCACGCACGCCCACCGTGCCGAACCGGATGCCCACCGGGTATGACGGCCGGAACAGCTCGAGCACGGTCTCGGGCCGGGCCGCGGTCGCCAGGTCCCAGTCCCCGCGCGATCCGCCCAGCAGGGCATCGCGCACGGCCCCACCCACGGCCCAGGTCTCGTGCCCGCGATCCTCCAGCCGTCGAGCGATCGCGGCGACCGCATCCGGTACGTCCAGCTTGCCGTGCAGGCCTTTCACTTTAGCCGCAGAGTACGCTTCCGCCGTTGACGTTCAGAACCTCGCCGGTCACGTGTCGCGCCAGCTTCGAGCAGAGGAAGAGGATGGGCCCCGCGACATCGTCGGCGCTGCCCAGCCTACCCAGCGGGATGTCCGCCACGACCTTGTCGCGCTCGCCGGCGGCGAGCCCGGGTGCCGCCATCTCGGTGTCGATCCAACCCGGGGCGACCGCGTTCACCGTGACATCCCGGGAGGCCACCTCGACCGCCAACGACTTGACGAACGCGATGACCGCACCCTTCGTCGCCGCGTAGTGGCTGTGGCCCGCTTCGCCGCGCTGTCCGGCGGTCGAGCTGACGATCACGATCCTACCTCCGTCCGCCATACGGCGCACCGCCTCGCTGACGCAGTAGAAGACCGAATCGAGATTGACCCGCATCATCTCTCTCCAGGTCTCGTCGGCCATCTCGGCGGCCGGCACGTACTCCGGCGGCCAGATCCCGTGATTGACGACGAAGGCGTCCAACCAGCCGAACTCGCTGTCGACGCGCTCGAACAGTGCCATAACACCGTCCCGGTCGCCCAGATCGGCGGCGAGCGCCCAGCCGTGGCCACCGGCTCGCTGGATCGCGCCCACCGTCTCGCCCGCTTCCTCCTCACGCGTGCGGTAGCCGATACCGACATCGGCGCCGGCCCGGGCCAATAGCACGGCCGTCGCCTTGCCGATCCCCCGCGAGCCACCGGTGACGACCGCTCGCTTGCCCTTCAGGTCGATGATCCGCTCGGTCATGGCGATCCCCGCCTCTCGATACTCGCCGTCACCTGCGCCTCCCTCTCAGCCTCCGACCCAAGCGGGCGAAGAACCCGCCCCGGCTCTCTATCCGGCCGACGTTCAGAGTCGGTTCGTCCTGCAGGATGCGCTGCGGGTTGGTCGCCAGCAGCAGCCTGGCCGGTTCCTCCAGGCCACGGGCTGCCAGATAGTCCCAGGCCGCTCGCAGCGAAGGACTGCGCTCGGGTCGCGCATGATTGTCCGACGCGATCAGATCGACGCGCCCCTCGGCCAGGAAGCGGTGGGCAACCAACCTGACGTTCTCACCGTACTCACCGAGCAGGCTACCGCTGTTGAGCTGTACCAGGGCGCCGGCGGCCCGCCAATCGGCGACGACGCCGTAGCCGCGGTCGTAGCCCCAATAGCGCTCGGGGTGCACGATGATCGGCACGTACTTGTCGTCGGCGATGCGAGCCAACGCTTCGGCCGAGCGCTCGGGTACGGTGAAGGCATAGAACTCGACGAGCGCATAGCGGCTGCCCGCCAGGCGTAGCCCCGGATCGCCGAGGTCGAGCTGCGGTGTGTCGAGCTGAATCTCGTAGCCGCGGTACAGCGTGACCCCGGGAAAGCGGTCGCGCGCCGCCCGGGCGAGGCCCGGCCAGATCTCATCGGCCAGCGCCCGGCGGTTCCCGTTCAGGTTCGATGCGTTGAGGTGCGGCGTCGCGGCGACGGCCCGGACCCCGTCGTCGAAGAAGGTCTGAAGCGTTTGCAGGGCGCTTTCCAAGTCGGGCGCGCCATCGTCGACACCCGGAATCAGATGCGTGTGCACATCCGCCAGTCCCGGCGGCGTCGCGCACGCTCTTCTCCGGCCAAACCGCACCGTGTCCGTCAGCTCCTCCCCGCCCAGCGCTCGGCGATCCGCCCCAACTCGCCGCTTGGACCCATCGCCCGGCAGCGCTCCTCCAGCGTCTCCGGATCCGAGGCAGCGGCCACCTCACAGGCCAGCGTCAGCAACCCGTCGGCGGCCAGCAGATCGAGGGCGGCGTCCCGGGATTCCAGACGATCCCGCACATCTTCGAGCAGCTGGCGAGCCGCGGCGAGCAGCGCATCGGCCAGATCGACCGCGGGATCGATCCCTGCGATCACTTCGGCGAGCCGCTCGCGAAGCGGGAGCGGCGAGTCGGCTATCTTGCTCTGCAGCCCGGCGACATCCATCAGCCGCTCGTCCCCTCGAGCATCGGACGCACGATCTCCGGGACCCGCTTCAGCGCTTCCTCGGCCCGGCCCGGCTCGCCGGTGCTGGCTTGCGCCATGTGCGGCCGGCCGCCGCCCTTACCGCCGGCCAGCTTGGCCACCTCGCGCACCACGGCGTCGGCGCGAACGCCTTTGCCGATCAAGTCGTCGGTGACCACGGCGAGCAGCGAGTGCCGGTCGCCGATCTTGGCGGCCACCACCCCGACCCCACTACCCAACCGCTCGCGCAATTCGTCGCCGAACGAGCGCAGCGCCGCGGAATCGGCCGTCTCGATCGTCCCCGTCACCACCATGGCCCCGTCCACGTCGACGGCGCCCTCGACCAGCTGGGCCACCTGGTCTACGGCCGCACCCGACAGCGCCGCCTGCAGCTTCTCCTTCAGCTCGCGCTGTTCCGCCAGCAATGACTCGGCCCGCCGCACCAGAGTCTCCGCCGGCACCTTCAGGGTACGCCCCAGCTCGCTCAGCAGCCGCTCCTGCTCTTTGACCAGCGCGTAGGCGTAGCGGCCGGTCACCGCTTCGATTCGCCGCACCCCCGCCGCCGTGCCGGTCTCCGACACGATCTTGAACAGCCCGATCTCGCCAGTGGTATTCACGTGGCAGCCGCCGCACAGCTCGAGGCTGTAGCCCGGGACCTCGACCACCCGCACCGTATCGCCGTACTTCTCGCCGAACAGCGCCATGGCGCCGCGATCGATCGCCTCACGATACGGCATGAACCGCTTCGCCACCTCTTTATCCGACCAGATCTCCTCGTTCACCAGCCGCTCGACCTCCTCCAGCTCGCCGGCGCTCAGCGGCCCGCTGTGCGTGAAGTCGAAGCGCAAGCGATCGGGCGCCACCAGCGACCCGGCCTGCGCGACGTGCTCACCCAAGACGGTGCGCAGCGCGGCGTGCAGCAGGTGCGTAGCAGTATGGTTGCGCTGCGTGTTGCGCCGCGCCTCGTCGACGAACGCACGGACGGGGCCCGCCTTGAACTCGCCTTCAATTGGACCGACAACAAACACGCGATCGTCGACACGCGCGACGTCCTCCACATCCATGCGCCAGCCGTCGCCCTCCACGAAGCCGCGGTCGCTCACCTGACCGCCCGCTTCCGCGTAGAACGGGTTCTTCTCGAGCGCCAGCAGTACCCGCCCGTTCTGCCGCTTGCTGGCAACGACTTCGGTGTCTACGACCAACTCGTCGTAGCCCACCCACTCCTGGTCGATCTCGTTGACCCGGTCAATCCCCGCGACGTGCACCTCAGCATCCTCGACCGACCACTTGGCCGTCGCTGAGTCTGCCATAACCGCTACGTCACGCGCCTCACGCGACCGCTTGCGCTGCTCCTCCAGCGCGCGCTCGAACCCCTGGACGTCCACCTCGTAGCCCCGTTCCTGGGCCATGAGCTCGGTGAGGTCGATGGGGAAGCCGAACGTGTCGTAGAGCTTGAAGGCGTCCTGACCGCTGACCGTGCCATGGCCGCCAGCGGGCGCCAGCTCCTCGAACCGCTGCATCCCCTCACCGATGGTCGCCATGAACCGGTCTTCTTCGCCGCGGGCGGTCCGCAGGATGTGCTCGCGCCGGTCCCGGAGCTCCGGGTAGGCGTCGGCCATCAGCGAGATCACCTCGTCGCAGATCTCGTAGAGCATCGGCTCCCGGTGACCGAGCAGCCAGGCGTGGCGGCCGGCGCGCCGCAGGATTCGCCGCAGCACGTAGCCGCGCCCTTCGTTGGTGGGGAAGACGCCGTCGGCGATCAAGAAGGCGGTGGCGCGGGCGTGGTCGGCCAGGACCCGGAACGAAGTCCCGCTCGCCTCATCGGCCTGGTACTCCCGGCCCACGACGTCCTCGGCCCCCCGGATGAGCGGCATGAAGAGGTCGGTATGGTAGTTCGAGTCGACGCCTTGCAGCGCCGCGGCAATCCGTTCCAGCCCGGCGCCCGTATCGATCGACGGCTTGGGCAGCGGGTTCATCTTACCCGACTCGTCCCGATCGAACTGCATGAAGACGAGGTTCCAGAGCTCGAGGATCTGGCCCGCCTCCGTCAGCGCCTCGAACTCTTCGGGGCTCAGATCCGCTTTCGCGCCCGCCGGCCGCGTGTCGTAGTGGATCTCCGAGCAGGGGCCGCAGGGCCCCGTGTCCGCCATCTGCCAGAAGTTGTCCTTGTCGCCGAAGCGCAGAATCCGGCCCGGCGGCAGGCCGGCGACCTCCTGCCACAGCTCGAACGCCTCGTCGTCGCTGTGGTGGATCGTCGCCCAGATGCGGTCGGGCTCGAACCCCAGATCCGCGGTGAAGAACTCGTAGCCGTACCAGATCGCTTCAGGCTTGAAGTAGTCGCCGAACGAGAAGTTGCCCAGCATCTCGAAGAAGGTGTGGTGCCGCGCGGTCTGGCCGACCTCCTCCAGGTCGTTGTGCTTGCCGCCGGCGCGCACGCACTTCTGCGCCGTCGTCGCCCGCTTGTACGGCCGCTGCTCCTGGCCCACGAACGTCAGCTTGAACTGGTTCATCCCGGCGTTGGTGAACAAGAGCGTCGGGTCGTCGGCCGGGACCAGCGACGACGACGAGACGTGGGTGTGCCCGTTCCGCACGAAGTAGTCTATGAACCGCTGTCTTATTTCCGCAGATTTCATCTACCCTAAACCCGGGTTACCCCTGAGCTTCTGTGGTGCAAATTCCTAGAATCCACTCAATATGACCGAACGACCTAGTGTTCTCAAGCTCGCCGGGCTGGCTGGGGACCTGAGAAACCCCCATCTTCTGCGAATCGGGGAATCCGAGAATCGGGGATCGGGGATCCGAGAATCCGTGGAATCCGTGGAGTCCAGGGAATCCGGGAGTGCGGGGAAGTCGAGAGTGAGCGCAGACGATCACTTGAGGCTTCCCGAACTCCCCTGTTGCACGGGTCCCCGAATCGAGATTCGAGAACCCCCAATGAACTTCCAAATTGGAACTTGACCTTACGGAGCTCCGCATGAAACGAGCACTTCTCGCACTCGCCGCCCTACTCGTCGTACCCAATCCGACGACCGCCCAGCAGCCGGCGCTCGACCTGCAGCGGTCCCTGCCCGTCGATTCGGCGGTCACGCTGGGCACGCTGCCCAACGGTCTGCGCTACTACATCCGCGAGAACCCGGAGCCCCAGGAGCGGGCGGAGCTGCGCCTGGTGGTCAAGGCCGGGTCGGTGCTGGAGGACGACGATCAGCAGGGGCTGGCGCATTTCGTCGAGCACATGGCGTTCAACGGGACCGAGCACTTCGAGAAGCAGGAGCTGGTCGACTACCTGGAGGGGATCGGCATGCGCTTCGGGCCGGACCTCAACGCCTACACCAGCTTCGACGAGACGGTCTACATGCTGACCGTGCCGACGGACAGCGCCGAGCTGGTGGCCACGGCGTTCCAGATCCTCGAAGATTGGGCGCACGGCCTGGCCTTCGACCACGAGGAGATCGACAAGGAGCGCGGCGTCATCATCGAGGAGTGGCGGCTGGGCCGCGGCGCCGGCGCCAGGATCCGCGACCAGCAGCTCCCCGTCCTCTTCCAAGGCTCGCGCTACGCCGAGCGTCTACCCATCGGCAAGCGCGAGATCGTCGAGAGCTTCGAGTACGAGACGCTCGTGCGGTTCTATCGCGATTGGTATCGGCCGGACCTGATGGCGGTGATCGCTGTCGGCGACTTCGATGCGGCGACGATCGAGGAGCTGATCCGGCGGCACTTTGCCGGCATCCCGATGCCCGACATCGCGCCGCAACGGCCCACCTACCCGGTGCCCGACCACGAGGAGACGCTGTTCGCTATCGCCACCGATCCCGAGGCCACCTTCAACTCGGTGGCCGTCTACTGGAAGCAGCCGCCGCAGGAGGTCGGCACCGTGGGTGCCTATCGGCGTTCGATCGTCGAGGCCTTGTACAACCGCATGCTCAACTTCCGGTTCTTCGAGCTGACGCAAGAGGCCGATCCCCCGTTCATCGGCGCCTCCTCCAGCCAGGGCCGCTTCATCGGCTCGAAGGAGGTCTACATACTGGGCGCCGGGGTGCAGGAGAACGGTCACCAGCGCGCACTCGAGGTGCTGCTCAGCGAGGCGCAGCGAGTGGCACGCTACGGCTTCACCGAGACCGAGCTGGAGCGCGAGAAGCGCGAGCTGTTGCGGTACCTGCAGCAGGCCTACGACGAGCGCGAGAAGACTCGCTCGTCGGCCTACGCCTCCGAGTACGCCCGCGCCTTCCTCTACGACGAGCCGATACCCGGCATCGCCTACGAGTACGAGATGCACCAGCAGCTGCTCCCCGGTATCACGCTCGACGAGGTGAACCGGCTGGCCCGCCAGTGGATCAGCGAGGACAACCGGGTCATCCTGGCGGACGGTCCGGAAAAAGAGGGCGTCGAGATCCCGAGTGAAGACGAGCTGCTCGCTGTATTCGAAGCCGTCGAGTCGGCGGATATCGAGGCGTACGTCGACGCCGCCAGCGAGGCGCCGCTCGTGCCGGTCGTGCCCGAGCCGGCCGAGATCGTCGAAGTCGAGGAGATCGAGGAGCTGGGCGTCCAGCGCTGGACCCTGGCCAACGGGGTCCGCGTCCTGCTCAAGCCCACCGACTTCAAGGACGACGAGATCCTGTTCAGCGCCTGGAGCCCCGGCGGAACCTCGCTGGCCCCCGACTCAGACTACGTCGCCGCGATAACCGCTTCCACCGTCATCGGTTTCTCCGGCGTCGGCGAATTCAGCCTGATCGACCTGCAGAAGAAGTTGGCCGGCGAGGCGGTGCGCGTTTCGCCGTCCGTCGGCTCGCTGTTCGAGGCGATGGGCGGCAACGCCTCGCCGAGCGACGTCGAGACGATGTTCCAGCTCATCTACCTGTACTTCACCGCGCCGCGCCGCGACAGCGCCGCCTACGCGTCGATCAAGTCGCGCATGCAGGCCTTCCTGGCAAACCGGAACGCCGACCCGGGGTCAGCGTTCTACGACACCCTGAACGTCACACTGACACAGCATCATTTCCGCTCACGGCCGCCGACCCTCGAGCTGTACGAAGAGATGGACCTCGACGTTTCCTACGAGTTCTACCGCGAGCGGTTCGCCGACGCCGGCGATTTCCTCTTCGTCTTCGTCGGCAACTTCGACCTCGAGGAATTGAAGCCGCTGATCCAGACGTACCTGGGCGGCCTGCCGTCCAGCGGGCGTGAAGAGACGTGGCGCGACGAGGGGATCCGCTACCCGAGCGGCGTCATCGAGAAGACCGTCTACAAGGGGATCGAGCCCAAGAGCCAGACGCGGATCATCTTCACCGGCCCGTTCGACTGGACGCGCGAGAACCGCTACGCGATCCGCGCGCTCGGTGACGTGCTCCGCATCCGGCTGCGCGAGGTCCTGCGCGAAGACATGGGCGGCACCTACGGCGTGAGCGTCGGCGGCAGCGGCAGTCGCGACCCGGTACCCGACTACCGATTCAGCATCAGCTTCGGCACCGCGCCCGAGCGGCTCGAGGAGCTGGTCGATGCCGTCTTCCTGCAGATCGACAGCCTGCAGACGGTCGGGCCACCGCAGGAGGACATCGACAAGGTGAAGGAGATGCAACGGCGCGAGCACGAGACCGACCTGCGCGAGAACAGCTTCTGGCTGGGCCAGCTGCTCGCCGCCGAGCGCTACGGCCTCGACCCGCGCAACCTCCTCGACTACGAGGAGATGATCGACGGGCTGACCGCGGAGATGGTGAAGGAGGCGGCGCAGCGCTACCTGCGCACGGATGACTATGTGCGAGTGTCGTTGTACCCTGAGGACGGTAGCCGGTAGCCGGTAGCCGGTTGGTCGGCGATTAGTGATCGGTGATCAGTGATCAGTGAACCACTGGTCACTGACTACTGATTACGGTCACTGATTACCGATCAGCCACCATCGTTCCCCAACAATGTGCCCACGGTGTACAGCGCGCGGACAAGGTCGACCCCGGACGTGTTGGTGTCCTGGAGGATGGCGCGGCCGTCCGGTGTGGTATCGATCACGACGCGCTGAACCGAGTACTCGAAATCGTGACTGTGCTTTATGAACCCTCCCGCTAGCCGGTCGAAGTTCCGATGGACCTGCTCGTGACAGTAGAGGTGAGTCTGCTCGTCGAGCGCATCGTTCTCTCCGGTCGCCAGAACGTCCAGCAGCGCCTTGCGTGGGAAGCGAACATACGCATGATCGAACTCAGGAGCCCAGGGCTGGGCACGAGGGAGTGTCTCGATGTCCACGGGCTCGGAGAGGAACATCGTTTGACCGACCCACATCTCCATGCCGTGGCCGCGCCGGC
>JASFTI010000048.1:0-14441 GCA_050053635.1 Gemmatimonadales bacterium | reverse complement strand
CGGGGGTGCGGGTGCCGCTTCCTCCGCTTCGCCCGCTCGTTCGCCGGGTACGTCCTCAGGCACATCCGCCGGCTCGGTCTCAGTGGCAGCCGGCGATGGCGCGCTCTCGAGAGAGTCGGGCTGCGCCTGCTCCGCCGGCGCCGCCTCGGTCTCTTCCGCTTCGGGCGACGCCTCTGCACCGACCTCGCCGGCGCCGGCGCTCTCCGGCTCGGCGGCGGCGAGCGGTCGGCCGGGGATGGCAGCGAGCGCTATCTGCAGGCCGTCGATATCGGGCCAGTCGATGCCGTCGCCAGCCAGTGCCTCCTCGATCAACAGCGGTAGCTCTCTCGGGATATCACGCGAGCCGATGAGGACGCTGTCACCGACGATCAGGCGCGGCACGCCGGTGGACTCGATGTGAAAGCGTCGCGTCGCCTCCTGGAAAACAACGTTCCCCGCCCATTTCGACGCATCGATCAACAGGATCTCGACCTGGCCGTTGGATACGTCGTAGAACGCCACCCGTTCGCGAGCCACGGTCGTATCGAAGTAGATGCTCGGCATACCGCCGAAGCGGTTGAAGATACCGGGTAGATCCTCGTTGATGACCTCGTGACAGTGAGGACAGGTCGGCGAGAAGAAGAGCACCGCCCGGACCACGGGTCCCTGTGCCAGAGCCGATCCGCCGCCGACCGCTCCGGCTAGTCCCAGTAGAACAGCGGACAAGGAGAAGCGGAGGATATACGGCATTGCGTGCGCCCTACGCATGTCTATTCATACAGCGAGGCCCCCTGGAAGATCCTCAACAGGAGACGTCGGCGGAACAACAGGACCACAGAGTCGGTTGTTAACGTAGTACAACGGAAACTGAGCACCAGGAGCACTAGACTAATGAAGCCGCTGTTACGATTAGCCGCAATAGCCCTCGTCGCAGGCCTCAGCACTGCCGTGCCCCTCAGCGGGTCGGCGCCGGACTCCCCGACCCTTCTCTTCGAGAACGACGGGACGCGCACGCTACGGATCCTCGTCGACGACCTTTACGTGGGCACGGTGGGGATGAACAGGCTGGTCTGCCTGCAGATGCCGTTCAGGCCGGGCATGGCAACGCTCGAGGCCAGAACACCGGACAGCCGTGTGTCCGTCTTTTCGGAGCCCATACCGCTTAGCCAGTCAGAAGGCTGGTACTGGAAGATCGGCAGCAAACCGGAGCAGGACGCGAAGCTGACGCTCCGGCCGGTCGAGCGCTGCGAGGTGAGGTAGGTCACTTATGAAGAGTCGGGGGCCGCGTCGCAGAGCGACGCGAGCCCCCTCAGTGGCCCGGGGGAGGTCGGGCCTAGTATCCGCCGTCCTTGTAAGCCAGCGCCTCGCGCCAGCCCTCCACCTCATCGATAAAGGCTCTTGCCAGCTCTCCGAGGTCGACCGGCTGCAGATCGGCCGGCTGCTCGAGCCGCTCGACGCGGGCGAGGTTGAGCTTCGCGTTCTCGTACGAGCTGTCGATAGCCAGCGCCGACCTGTAAGTCTCCTCGGCGCACCTGAAGTGGCCGGCCCGCTCCAGGGCAACGCCCAGGTTGTTCTGGAAGATCGCCACGTCGTCACGCAGCTCCACCGCCCGAGCCAACGGCGGGAGCGCTTCGCCGAAGCGCTCTTGTTCGATCAGCACGAGCCCCATGTTGTTCATCGACCACGCATCCGTATCGTCGACCAGTATGGCCCGCCGATAGGCGTCGATCGCCTGCTCCACCTGGCCCAGCTGGTGGTTGGCGCGTCCCAGCAGCCGAAGACCAGCGTTCGACTCGGGATCGATGGCCAGCACCTCCTCGATGTTGAGCAGCGCGTCGTGGGGCTGGCCGCCGTCGAGCAGCACGCGGCCCAGGTTGACCCGGCTCTTCACGTGTTCGGGATCGAGCTCGAGCGCCGTGAGCAACGCCTCTTCGGCGCGCTCCAGCTCGCCCGCCTTCCATGCCGAGAGCCCCAGCATGTAATAGCCCCACGGGTTCTCCGGCCGACGCTCGCTGTAGGCCGTGAACAGCCGCTCCGCCTCGGCGTACCGTCCCGCCAGGAACGACGACTCGGCCACCTCGTACGTCACCTCCACGGTTGGCTCGGGCGCCCCAACCGGCTCCGCCTCGTACGACGTGTCCCCGGAGGCCAGAACCGTCTCGGCCTCGGGGGGAGGCGGCGGCAGCGTGATGTCCGGGGGCTGGACCCGTTCACGGACCTCCTCTCCGGCTTCCGTCGTGGGTCGCTCGGCGCCCCCACACGCCACCACCGCCAGGGGGACCACGCCGGCCAGCGCCAGCGTGACGCCGATCCCCACAGCCCAGCGGTGAATCTCGATTCCTTTCACCTTCATCTTCCACCTCCTTGCAGCGGGCGCCTGCTGGCGCCGGTCCTCGATCCAGCTTCCACCGGTGCTAATGGCAGGCGGAGGGCCATATCGAGCCGCCGGGAGGCGTGCCTTTCTAACACATTGCGGTATTGAGACTTATAGAGTTGGGCGGTCCAGTGAGACCCTGGGGCGGATGGTGGAATGTGTACCGACGGACACGCTTGGGAGCCCGGGCTTGTGTCCCGATGCACACAGCGAGCTCTGTTGAGCTAGGGAGCGTTAGAGATGCTCGAGTACTCGACTAGCGCTCTCTACCTCGGATCTCCCGCAAAAACTCAGTCTCGTTTGATGTTGTGCCGGCGCATGATCTTGAGGAGGCTGGCGTGGTCGGCGAGCCCGAGCTGCTTGGCGGTGTTGGTGATGTGCCAGTCGTTGTGCTCGAGGGCGCTGCGCACGATCTGGCGTTCCGCCTCGGCCTTGAGCTCCTGGAAGGTGCGGTTTCCGGATGAGGCCTGTGCCGGAGCGGTCTCGCGGATCTCGGCCGGCACCTGCTCGGGGCCGATCAGGTCGCCACTCGTTGCGATGATCATGCGCTCGATGGTGTTCCTGAGCTCGCGTACGTTGTTCTGCTCCCAGCGGCATGACATGAGCGACTCGAGGGCTCGCGGGTCGAGCTTCTTCTTCCGTACTCCGAAGCGGGCACAGGTAGTAGCGAGGAAGTGGTCGATGAGGTCGGGCAAGTCGGAGAGATGGTCACGCAGCGGTGGCACGCCGATGACATGAACGTTCACCCGGTAGTAGAGGTCGCGGCGGAAGTGTCCGGCCTCGACCTCTTGATCGAGGTCCCGGTTCGTGGCAGCGACGACGCGCGTATCGATTTTGATCGAGCGTTCGCCGCCCAGTCGGGTGAGGTGGTTTTCCTCGAGGACGCGGAGCAGCTTTGCCTGAGCCGGCATCGGAAGCTCGCCGATCTCATCGAGGAAGAGCGTGCCGCCGGCAGCGAGTTCGAAGGCGCCCTTGCGCGTGCGGCTCGCTCCGGTGAAAGCACCGCGCTCGTGCCCGAAGAGCTCACTTTCCACGAGATTCTCGGGCAAGGCGGCGCTGTTAATGGCGACAAACGGTTTCTCGGGATCGGCCCCCAGGCGGTGTAGCTCACGGGCGACGAGTTCCTTTCCGGAGCCGCTTTCGCCGACGACGAGGACGGGGCTGGGCACGGGCGCGATTCGGGCGATCCGTTCCTTGAGCTTGCGCATCGCCGGGCTCGAGCCGATGAGCGGGCTATCGGTTCCCAGGTCGCGCTTTAGTGACTCGACCTCGGCGCGCAGGCGAAGGCGCTCCAGGGCGCTTTCCACTTCCTGGACTACGCGCTCCACCGACTCCGCTTTGTCGATGAACCCGTAGGCCCCCAGTCTGATCGCCTGCACGCAACGATCGTAGCTGCCAGTGCCGGTGTAGACGACGACGGGGGTATCGATGCCGCGCTCGCGGAGTGTGCGGAGCACCTCGAAGCCATCGGTTCCGGGCATCTCCAGGTCGAGGATGACGCAGTCGACCGCCTCGCCGGCAATGATATCGAGTGCCTCGTCGCCGCCGAGGGCGATTAGCGTCTCGTATCCGCCGACGCGCTTGAGGTCGTACGCGTAGCCCTCGGCCATTGCACGGACATCGTCCACCACCAGCACCAGAGTCACCGCTCCGTCCCTCCTTCTCGGGCTGTGCGGGTCGCCTCGCCGTTGGAAAGCTCGACTACGAAGCAGCTCCCCTTTCCTTCCTCGCTTTCGACCCGGATCGTTCCGTTGAGGTCGGTAACCAATCTGCGGACAATCGAAAGTCCCAGCCCCGTGCCCTCAGACTTTGTCGTGTAGAAGTTGTCGAAGATCTTGGCACGCTGCTCGGCGCTCATCCCGCAGCCCGTATCCCTAACCGTAATACGCAGACGCGCAAGTTCACCGTCCGTACCGGCACGCTCCGTCGCGACCGTCACTGTACCGCTACCTGTGATACTGTCGACGGCGTTGTCGACCAAGTTCTCGACGATACGGCGTAATGCGACGACATCGGCGTTGAGCGGCGGCAGACGTTCCGTCAGTTGAAGCTCGATATCCACGTTCTCGGCGCGGCGGACACCGCCCACCACCTGTCGAATGACCGAGTTCACGTCACAGGAGCGTGGCTCGATTCGCGGATAAAGGCGGGCGTAGTTGCTGGCGAGACTCTCGAGGTATTCGATGCTGGAGTCGAGCGTGCCGCGGCGCTCGTCGAAGATCCTGGGCAGATCATCGGGCACATCGCGGGCCACCTGAACGAGGTGGCGGAATACATTCCGGATGGGGAGCAGACCGTTCTTTATGTCGTGGTTGACCTGGCGCGCGAGTTCGCCGAGGGTGGCGCGCCGCTCGGCTTCCCTCAGGCGGCTGGCGCTGGCGCGCAGCCGGTCGGTCATCGCACCGAGGAGACGTGAGAGTGCACCGATCTCGTCCTTGCGGCGGCTGCCGAAATCGACGTCGAGGCGATCCAGATCGATACGCGAGGTCTTGCTCGCCAGGTCGGCGAGTGGGCGGCTGATGCGGGCGGCCAGCCAATTGGCCAGGATGAGCGCGACCGCGGCAGTCGCGCCCAGCGCCGTGATGAACCATATATCGATACGCCTGCGCAAGGCCTGTAACTCGGTGAGTGGGTGCGTAACCACGAGCCGCGCGCTCTCGAGTTGCCCGCGCTCGGCGTCGGCGAATGGGATGACGACGTCGCCGGCAATCCAATCGTCGGACAAGGCCCAGCTATCCGGCAAGTCGTCGACCGTTCCCGCGATTTGAACCGTGTCGGCGATCTGGCCAGAAGAGATCACGCCCCCGGGGTAAGCCAAGCTGACGCGGAGTTCCTCACCGCGCGCCAATCGTGCCAGGAAGCTGTGACCGACGGCCGTGCCGCCGACGAGGGTGAAGCGTCTGTCGCCCATACGGACGGAATCGGTGCGCACCAGGTTGAGAAAGGCCCCCTCCGGCGTGCGCGCCCGGGCCAGCGCCAGGCCACCGGGCACCGTCTCCAGAAGCTCGGGCAACTCGGGTTCCAGCCGATCGTACTCGTTTCGGAAGTGGCCCGAGCTGATGATACGGCCCTCCTCATCCTGTACTTGGAGCATGGAGAGCCCGGTGAGCCGCATCGCGGTCCCGGCGAAGTCGAGCAGATAGCGGCGCTCCGCGGCCACCCGATCGACTGCGCCGCGGCGGAACCGGTTGTCGTTGGTGACGACGTCCTTGAGGCCTTCAAGCGTCGCGCCGATCAGTGCGCTCTCAGCTTGCAGGTCCTCCTCGATAACGGCGACCAGCGAGTTGACCCGGCGTTGGTATTGAGCCGTCAGTCTACTCGCGACTTCCCTTCGCACGGCGAAAGAAAAGACGACCATCGCGACAAGAATCACGAAGAGGAATGCGAAGAGCAGGCGCAGCCGGAAGCTCACCGACGACTACCTCCTGGCGCGTGCAGGCCCGATATGAGAACCGTGCCATCCCAATCGAGGTAGAGGCCGACCTGCCCGCTGGTTGCGACCACGTGGCGGCGAGTCTCTACCAGCGGCACCAGCGCCGCTGCGAGATGGCGAAGACGAGGTGCAAGCCATTCGACCCGGCTCGCTAGCTTGCGTGCCGCGAAACACGGGTCGAGGACGATGTGCGGCAGTGGAACGATGTACGCGAACTCTTCGCCATAGCGCAGACTCGCCTCGAGACCATCTCCGGAAAGGCCAGCGGTCAGCAGCTGGGTTTCCGCCTCCGCCAGGCCGGGGACGGCAGCAATCAGCGAGGCTGCTTCCTGTGAGGCAGCAGCACCCTCCGAGGCGAGGGCCACGATACGGTTCGCCAGGCCCCGGGCCACCGGATCGGCCGCTGGATATACGATCCGCTTTGGACCAGACGTCCGATAGGCACCCGGCGGGACGCGAGGGAGTCCGCCTGGCATCGGTGACGTTTCGCCGCATGCCGCAAGATCATCCCACCAGGCCGGTGACTCATGCCCGCGCGCATCGCTACGAACCGCATCCCTGGCGAGTGCTTCCAGGAGATTGGAGGGGAGCGGGTCCGGCGTTCCTCCGGTGCGCAATTCCCTGACCCGCGTAGTCGAGAATAGGACATAGGAGCGATCCCAGGGCAGTGGAATGGCAACGTAAGACGGCTGGGGCGCCGCGTAGTCCACGGCCGACTGATCGCTGGTGACCAGCACGTCATAGCCGCCGCGCAGCACATCTCGTGCGTCGCTACCGGGAAAATGAAGGAACCTTATGGTCGGCCACTCGGCTGACGGCGGGTGAAGCCGAAGCTCGCCTCCGACCCGCTGCTCTATCTCGACAGGTTCGCCGCTGCCGATGCCGCCGGGCCCAGTTCCTAGGGGCCAATGCCGAGGCTCGACGGTCCGCGCCACCGCGAACTCGGGATCCGCGAACATGCGCGGCACTTCACTGTGAGGCCGGTCTAAGAATACGACCAGGCTGAGCCGGCCCTCCACATTGATGGAGTCGATGCCGGCGGCGAACGCCAGCTTCTCGGCGGCGCCGCCCATCCAACCAGCAACGACGTCGTCCGCCGTCACCGGGATCCCGTCCCAGAAGCTGGCCCCGTCCCGTAGTGTGAACCTCCAGACTCGGCCGCCCCGGCTCGTGCTCCAGGACTCCGCCAAACCAGGGTAGATGGAGCCCCGGCAGTCCACACGCAGGAGGGTCTCATAGAGATGGCGAAACACGAGGCGCTCGCCGTCATTCTGCGGCCAGGGCGCGTGGCCAGCCGCCACCGAGTCCAGCGTCGCGACGGTGATCTCGCCCGGAGTCTCCTGCGGCTCGGACAGCAGCTCGCACTCGTACTCGCCGACGGGGGACGGCGGCGCGGCAGGCGGCGGTGCGGATGGTGGCGCACAGGTGAGAGCCGCGCCCGCAACGGCCACGGAAAAGCCGAAACGCCCTGAAAAGAGAGCTGGCAATGTTCAGCCGTCGGTCTCGAGTGCCGCCTCTGCCTTCTCGATCAAGCGTTTGTTTCCCAAATAGAGGGGTGTGCGCTGGTGCAGTTCTTCGGGCTCTATCTCGAGGATCGACCCGCTTCCGTTCGACGACGCACCACCGGCTTCCTCGATAACCATCGCCAGGGGTGCCGCTTCATAGAGCAAACGCAGCTTGCCCCTGGGACTTTTGGAGTCGGCGGGGTACATGAAGATCCCGCCGTAGAGGAGAGTACGGTGGAAGTCGGCCACGAGCGAGCCGATGTAACGGAGACTGAACCCCTCGTCTTTGAGGTCATCGACCGCTCGCTGCTGACCCGGCGACCAGCGTTTGTAATAGGCCTCGTTGACGCTGTAGATCTTCTTGCCGGGATCGGGAATCTTCATGCTGGGGTGCGACAGGAGGAACTCACCGATAGAAGGTTCGAGCGTGAAGCCGTGCACCCCTGCCCCGGTCGTGTAGACGAGCATAGTGGACGACCCGTAGACGATGTAGCCGGCGGCGAGCTGCCGGTGACCAGGCTGCAGCAGGTCCTCCATCCCGCCGCGTGCACCTTTCGAGACCTTAATGTGGATCGAGAAAATCGTTCCCAGCGAGACATTGGCCTCGATGTTCGACGAGCCATCCAACGGATCGTGCAGCAGCGCGTACTTGCCGCAGGGAAACTTCTCGGGAATGGGGATCGGGTCCTCGACCTCTTCCGATGCCATGACACACAAGTTCCCGGTATGGTCGAGCGCGTTGAAGATGACCTCGTCCGCGAACTCATCCAGTTTGCGGACGTCTTCGCCGTGGACGTTCAACTTGCCGGCGCTGCCGACAATGTCGACCAGTCCGGCCCGGTTGATCTCGCGACTGATGATCTTGGCGGCGATCGCGATATCGTGAAGGATTTCAGAGAAGGCACCGGTCGCTTCGGGATAGCGCCGCTCTTGCTCGATGATATGTCGACCGATCGTTATCACGGGCTCAGCCATCTAGGCCTCCTGGCATCGGCGGGCGTCACAGTCACCATGCATGTTTTCAGTCAAGCTAGGGCTGGTTTGCCCGGACGCCAGACCCGCTGGCTGTAAGCTAGCGCGGCTGTCAGCCGGAACCGCCGAGGGGGCTTCAAAGGCCCCCTCGATATGACCTGAGTCAGTGGCCCTGTCGACCGCTGTCGACGCTCAGATCGGGCAGCGGTGTGTCGGCCGTGTGCGGCGGAAGCAGCGGGTAGACGACGCTCGGTTGCCTGCCGGTCAGCGCAGCCAGGAACTCGGCGATCGCCCGGGTTTCGTCATCCCCCAAGCGGCGGCCCAACTGGGCCGACCCCATGATCCCCACGGCCTGCTCCAGGCTCCAGACGCTCCCGGAATGGAAGTAGGGTGGCGTCAGCGTGATATTCCTCAAGGACGGCGCCTTGAACACGTACTCGTCGCTGGCCGTCTGGGTGACGGCGAAGCGGCCCTTGTCTTCAGGCGGCATAATGTCGGCCCCGGGCTTTTCGACGACGCCGAACGGGAAGTAACCTGTACCGCCGAGGTTCGCGCCGGCGTGGCAGGCGGAGCAGCCGCGGTCCATGAACAGCCCGAGTCCTCGCTTCTCCATCGCATCCAGCGCGGCGCCGTTGCCCTCCAGGTACTGATCGAAGCGAGCACCTGGAGTCAGCAGCGTTGCCTCGAAGGCCTCGATAGCCCGCGCCATATTCTCGAAGGTCAGCGGCTCATCGTCGCCGGGGAACGCCCTCTCGAACATCTCCACGTACTCGGGTATGCTCTTCAGCGTCGCCACGGCTCGCTCGGGCGTACTGTTCATTTCGACGGCAGCCTGCACCGGTCCCATCGCCTGCTCCATCAGGTCCGCGGCGCGTCCGTCCCAGAACTGGGCTATGTTGAGGACGGCGTTCAGCACCGTCGGCGCGTTGCGCGGCCCGCGCTGCCAACCGTGGCCGACCGACGTCTCCAATAGATCGACACCGCCCAGCCCCAGGTTGTGGCACGTGTTGCAGCTGATCAGCCAACTGGACGACAACCGGGGATCGAAGTAAAGCAGCTTGCCGAGCTCGATGGTCTCGGGCGTCATCGGAGTGCCCGCGAGCGCGGGCGGCGCCGTAGGTATCGGCTCGAACACGGCGCGTGCTCGCTTCATAAGCTCGTCTTCCTGCTGCGAAGCTCCTACTACCGCAACGAGCGGTAAGGCGAGTAGCAGCTTCCTCATCGTAGCTCTCCCGTGTTACGGACTCTCGTCTGTGCCCCCCTCACCACCCGAATCGGCAAGCTCGTCGTACCAGCGCGCGTGGTGCTTCTTGACCTCCTCCCTGCTCATCTTGCCGGTCATCCACGTCCAGTTCATCGGGTACGCGTCCGGGTGGAAGATGACGAAGAAGAAGTGCCAGACGACGATCGCCAGCGTGGCGAGCCAGGCTTCATAGTAGTGGATCGTCTGAGCCGCCGGTACCAGCCACCACGACGGCCAGATTCCCACCGCCTCGGTCGGGAACCAGAGCACGAAACCGGTGATGACCATGATCGCCGTGCCCCAGATCAAGGCCCAGTACTCCGCTTTCTGCGTGTAGTCATAGCGCCCGAACCTGACCTTCTTGTCCCGTTGGAACAGGTAGAAATCGATGCTGTCGCCGAGGTCGACGACATCCCGATAGCTCGGTAACATCGCGCGGAATTCGACCCGGCCCCGTCTGGTGAACGATATGTAGTAGAGGTGGTAGAGTGCGGCGGCGATCATCACGACCGCGAAGATACGGTGCAGGTCCCCGCGGACCTCCTCGGTCATCCCGACGACGCTCAGCGTATCGACCCACCAGGCATCGGGGAACCTCAGAGCGAAGCCCGTAAGGACGAGCATGATGAACGAGATCGCCAGCAGCAGGTGCTGGATCACCTGCGAGCGATCGAGCCGCATGATTGCGCCGTTCTCCTGGTCCTCTCTGTGCTTCTTGACCATGAAGTAGTTCATGATCAGCAGGTTGTGCAGGGCCATTCCGCCGATTACCAGCACGATAAGCCAGATGTAGATCAGTCTGATTAACCGGTTGACCGGGTTGGCGGACATCGACGTCGTCGCGTGCGTGTAGCTGGCGGCGAACGCCGCGTCCGCATCGTCGTGGCACTGGCCACAGGTCGCCACAACGTTGTCAGGGTGGATGCTCGAGGCTGTGTCGGCAGCGGGAAGCACCAGGTGCGTCGTGTGGCAGCTGACGCAGGTCGCCGCCCGCTCACCACCAATGTGAGTCGCCCAGCCGTGATAGCTGTCCTCATAGGTGCCTATCACCCCGCCCTGCATGCCGTACTTGGCGACGATCTCCGGATCGTCATGGCACGGCCCGCACGTCTCGATGGCCAGGTTGGCCGCATAGGTTCTCGCATCCGGGTCTTCGTGTGCGAGAATCAGATGCTCGCCGTGGCAGTCGTTGCAGGCAGGGCTGTCCCTGAGACCTGCCCTCAGCGCCCGGCCGTGAATCGACCGATCGTAATCCTGCTGGACGCCGCCGTGGCACTGCCCACAAGTCTCGGAGATATTCAGCGGGTTGATCCGAGAGGTCGGATCGGCCGGCCCTTTCAGGTCGTGTACACCGTGACAGTCCGTACAGATGGCTGCTTCCGGTCCGACGCCGCTCGCCGCACCGTGCACCGACTGTCCGTAGGCACCCGCGGTCTGCGGCAGCTTCACCAGTTCCTCGGTTAGCAGACCCGCCTTGCCGTGGCACTCCGCACAGGTCGCCGGCTGGTTCAGCCTGAAGGTCCGCGACTCGAGATCGGTGCTGCGGAGGATGTTGTGCTTGCCGTGACAGGTGCCGCAGGTCGGGGCGCGGGGGCTCCCGCTCTGCCAGCTATAGCCGTGGACGCTCTCCAGATAAACGCCGGAGATCCCACCATGACAGCCGGAGCAGTCGGGAGATTCCAGGTCCGTGGCGTGGGGCAGCTCCGTGCCGGCCAGGTCCTGGTGGCACATGATGCATGAGAGGCCGAGCGCGCCATGGACCGAGCTCGCCAACTCCTCCTGGTTCACCACCATGCGCTGGGGCTCTTCGAGGTGCTGGAACATCGTGGGCGAGGAATGGCACATCAGGCAGGTCGCGTCGTCCTGGGCATAAGCCAGGGAGGCGGGTCCCAGAATGAGACTCGTTAAAAGGAAGGCAGGTCGCAGAACGCCCCAATCTAAGATCATCCCGCACTCCGGGGAACACGTTGCGATTGGCGCGAGGCGTCGCAAGAGGACTTCCGACGAGTATAGCGGGGCAAGCCCCGTGCCGCCTGCGGGTCGAGAAATCAGGCATCCATGATCAGAAGGATTATTCGAATAAGAGAACCTTCGAAATCAGAGCCGCGGCGGCAATCCTGATCTCGAAGGTTCTAGTGGTCTATTGGTCAATTAGTCATGGGTTCCCGAATTCCCACCCATTTCTAGCGCCTCTGTCCCTCGACCCGGAACAGAACGTCGTAGGGACCGATGCTACCGCGGTCGACCACCAGATGTTGGTGGCCGAGTTGCGGTCCACCGGTCCGCACGTAATCGCCGGGGCTCGCCGATTTCACGTCGGCGCGGTAGCGCTCGTGCAGGTACTGACTAAGCTCGATGGCCGAGACCCCGCCGTCGGCGTCGGCGTCGGCCATGGCGTCGCCAACGGCATCGGCCAGGAAGACCGCCAGGTAGCCGCCAGCCCGGAACTTGGCAGCCACCGACGAGGTCACATCCTCCTCGGAGGAGAAGAGACCCATGCGCCCGGGCGCCGAGATGACGTCTTTGGCGAAGCCGCCGCTGAAGCAGGCGTCGAGGACGACGAGCGAGACTCCGGCGCCGACGTCCTCGAACATGCGGTTCATCTCGTCGTCGGTCAGGGGTCCGTCGTACAGCTCGATAGTCTCGTCCATAGCGTCCGGGTCGGCGGGCTGGTAGCCAGCTGAGCGCGGCAGTCGATCGCCGTGTCCCGAATAGAAGAGGACGAAGATGTCGTTGGGGCCCATGTGCCCGGAGAGGTCTCGAACGGTGCGGTGGAGGTTGCCTATGGTCGCATCGTTATCGGTCAGGACAACGGCGTCATCGCGCCGCATCCCGGTCCGGACCATGGCATCGTGCACCCGTACGGCATCCTCGGCGGTGTAGGCCAGGTCGTTGCTATCGCCGGGGTAGTCACTGATCCCCACGAAGACGCCGTAGATTCGACCCCCATCGGAAGCGACCACTGGCCCTGCTGTCACCACCGGAGTTTCAGTAGGCGTGCCCGTCCTCAGGGCGAGCTGATAGCTGCCCGTCTCGCCGGGCCTGTAGGAGGTCGTGAGAATCCGGTAGCGCCCGTCTTCCCGCAGCGTGATGTCGATCCGCGAGTCCGATCGGCCCTCGTAGTCGTCGTTGTCGATCTTTTCGCCTGCCGGTGTCTGGAGCTGCAGGTAGGTGTCAAACTCGTTTGAGGTCATGTCGATGGTAACGGCCTGGCCGGGCGCACCATCGAACACGTACACGTCCCCATACTCGCCGGTGGTCAGCTGTCGGTCACCCGCTTCCAGTTGGCCGCTCGTACTCTGCCCCATTCGCAGGGCGACGACATCGCGCTGGCGAGTCGTTCCTGCTTGACCCCCAGCGAACTCCATCCGTAATTCGTACGACCCCGTCTCGCCGACCTTGTAGGAGGTTACGACGACCCTATGGGGGCCGGCCTCGGTGATGTCGCTTTCGATTACGCTGTGGCCGGGCGTCCCCTCGTAGTCGTCGTTCTCGGTCTGCTGGCCGGTGGGATCGATAAGCATGAGGTAGGTATCGAACTCGGCCGAGCTCACATCGAGGCGAGCCCGCTGGCCCGGTCGGCCCTCGAACTCGTAAGCGTCGGCGTACTCGCCGCCACCCAACGTCTGGTCGCCCGGCGTCAATTCCCCGCGCTCCAGACGTGGCCCCGCGCCGGCCGCAGTGGCACCGCCCTCGCCGATCGTCAGGGTGTAGTTACCTGACTCGCCGGGTTTGTAGCTGGTGACGAGCACCCTGTAGTTGCCGGTCTCGGGCAACTGCATGGCTACCTGTGAGCGTGTGCCATCGCCCTCGTGGTCATCGTTCTCGAATTGCTCGCCGCTCGGGGCGATGAGGACCAGGTAGGGATCGAAGTCGCGTGAGCGCAGATCGATGACGCGGAACTCGCCGCTGGCGCCGGACAGGTCGAAAGAATCGACGTACTCGCCCGTGCTGAGCTGGTTGTCACCGGCCGCCAGCCTGCCCCTCTCGGTCCGTCCGCCTGCGGCGACGGATGTCTCTGCACCCGTCCTCGTGATGCCGATCGAGAGATCGTAGGCGCCCGTTTCGCCGGCCTCGTACGAAGTCACCAGGACACTCCACTCGCCGGTCTCGTCGAGTACCTTTTCGATGCGTGACCGCGAGGTCGACTCCTCGTAGTCGTCGTTCTGGGTGTCGGCACCGGAGGGCGCCACCAGAGCCAGCCATGTATCGAAGTCGGATGAATAGAGATCGATGACCACCGCATCGCCGCTACTGCCGCTGAAATCGTAGACGTCGTAATACTCGTCATCGTCGAGCCGGCTATCGCCTTTCTCGAGTCGCCCCTGGTAGTTATAGGTCGACGGCCCGGCGCCGGCTGCGCCTGCGACCCCTTGAGCGAAGACCGCGACGCCATAGAAGCACGGCTCGCTAGTGCACTTGGCCATATAGACGTGTACGCGGTAGGGTCGGGTAGTTGAGGGGGTGATATCCACCACGGGGAAAGCGTCCTCCTCGTAGTCGGAATCGATCTCGTTTCCCGCGTTGTCGAGCAGCGCGAGGTCGATATCCGGGCAGTCGTTGTCGCAGACGCCGACGACGATGTAGCTGACCCCGGCCTGGAAAGTGAAATTGAGATCCTCTGAAGTCTCTTGGTTCAGCGAACCCGTGCGGGCCTCGCCGACCTGCGCTAGGCCTTCCGAGGCGAACATCTCGCTCGCGGTGCGGACCTGATCGAGCACCTGTTGCTGCCACTGGCTCTGCGCTGCGACTTGACCGGGGGCGAGGGACAGCGCCACCAGGACGGTGAGTAGGCGACCTCTGTTCATCGGATGCTCCAAGATCGTTGGTGGTGGGAACCGGGGGAGGGCGAGGTGGCGGGCCCGACTGGCGGACCCGTAGCCGGAGAAATATGCGTCGAGCGGCTGGCCGAGAGCAAGGCCGTATCGTACGGAC